>NZ_FNBU01000028.1 GCF_900102435.1 Sporolituus thermophilus DSM 23256
GTATACTGCTTGTCCCGTTTCGGGGTAGTATGCCTCATATTCAGTAAGGTCGGAGCGTCGCTGCTTAACTGTACCCCGCTTAATTTCGCGTGAAATCGTACTTGGATGACGGCCAAGTTGCCGTGCTATATAGCGTATTGAGCGCTTCTCACCCAAAAGTGCTTTGATAATTCCGCGCTCATAGGCATTTAGGTGTTCAAAAGACCGTGCAGATGTGGTACACTGTTCTTGGACTTCCATGGCAGAACCCTCCTGTATGGTTTGGATTGAGTCCCCTCATCATACCGGAATTCTACGTGGGAGTCCTTTTTTCATCTTTTGCTGTTGCATTTCATTTTACAATGAACCTCTATAAAATTTTTGTAATATATAACCAGGAATTAGCGGTTATTACACGAAATCTACAACAAAATTAGGTGAGGTGGGACGCCGGATGGGCATTTTCGGTTCGTTTCTTGCCATAATCACCCTGCTTTTATTGTTAACAAGCCCGGTAGCCGGCTCGCCGGTTGAGCCGCTGCCTCCTATCTTAAAGCAGGGAATGGCAGGCGAAGAGGTCGCGCATCTCCAGTCTAAACTACTGGAATTAGGATTTTATACCGACGCCGTTGACGGTAAGTTTGGAACACAGACTCGTTTGGCGGTCATGCATTTTCAGCAGGCGACAGGTATAGAACCTGATGGCGTGGTTGGGACGCTGACTTGGCAGGCCCTCCGCGAATATCACGAGCAGCCAGAGCTTAGCCGTAGCGGAGGAAATGAAAGAAAAGGACAACAGATTGCTGCTTTTGCCACGCGCTATTTAGGAACGCCCTATGCATGGTCGGGACAAACACCTGGCGGTTTTGACTGCTCGGGCTTCATTGTTTACGTTTTGGAGCATTTCGGAATAACCGTCCCCCGTACCGCGGATGAGCAGTTTGCTGTAGGGCAATGGGTCAGCCGCACGGAGCTTAAGCCGGGTGACCTGGTGTTTTTTAGCACTTATGCACCTGGCCCTTCCCATGTGGGTATTTATCTTGGCGGCGATTTATTTATTCATGCCAGCTCGGCTGCGGGTGAAGTCACGGTTACCTCAATGAAAAAAGAGTATTATGTTGCGCGTTACCTGGGAGCGCGTC
The DNA here is from genome assembly GCF_900102435.1 of Sporolituus thermophilus DSM 23256. Lineage (NCBI taxonomy): Bacteria > Bacillati > Bacillota > Negativicutes > Selenomonadales > Sporomusaceae > Thermosinus > Thermosinus thermophilus. The sequence goes on from NZ_FNBU01000028.1 coordinate 1,122, forward strand.
GTCTGTTGAAATAATTTAGTGAACCAACCCAAAGGATAGGTTGGGGTCGAGGTGGATCTCGAACGTACGTTCCCAAGGAAGACTAACTTTTATTGCCAAGCTGGTTACAACTAAGCGAACGTTATTATCGCCTTCAACCGGAATTTCCCGATTAGCTAAGGCCTTTTGAAAAAAGTGGCGTCCCCGGTCCTGCATTAGGCTGGCAATAAGTTTATTGGTTTTTGAATAGAATAAACCCAAGTTATAAGGGTTGACGCCGGCGGCGCGGAGACGTTCATTGACAAGAGGTTGAACATCTTTCAAGTAATACCAGTCGTCCAATATCCGGGCAACGAGAAATGTTAAATTGTAACGATAGAGATCGTATTTTTCCGTCGTGTTTTTTGAGTTATTCAATCGGCTGGAAAACAGAGCGGCCTGCGTTACGGCTGTACCAATCGAATTACTGGCGGTGTTCCAACCCGCATAGGCGGCTAGGTTGGTAACAGCAATATTTTTTGTTATTAGTACGGGCAATAGTGTTTCCGACGCGAAGAAATCTTCTGTTAAGTCAACTAAGGCGATCCGGCTTCCTCCTCTGAGCAGGGCGTCAATTTCCCGTGCCGCCGCGCGAAGTTGCCCGGGTCCCGTATGACGGGTACCAGCATGGACGTATAGGACGAAATCGGCCGCTGCCGGTGAAGAAACCTCGATGCCTTTGACAAGGGAAATTTTTTCAGTTACCGTCGTCCGGATAGAGTGGGGCATAAAGGGCATGACCAGTTGGGCTACGGTTGGATCCGAGTAGACGACGTAGATGCGGGGCTGGTATTGGAACAAATCCATGGCGAAGCGGCCTAAGAGGGTCAAGGCTACTTCGTCGGTGCCGCGGGTGATCATTACTTTTTTCGTTGCATGCATGGCCGTTTCCCAGTGATGTTGTACGCGCTGCTTTACCATGTTGGGTACACCAAAGGGATGACCGTCGTCCTGACCAATGACCAGATAGTCGATTATTCCCTGTTCAACAAGGTTCATCAAGGCAAGGTTGACGCGATAATTTTCCTGGTAAAGACGCAGATAATTCTCTACGAGTTCCGGAGGGATTTCTTCCGAAAGTGCGGCAAGTTTTTTTATGTCGTGAGGGTTCTCGAAGATAGCAGTCTGGTCTTTTAAAATTGAGAATTGAAACAGTTTTTTCTGATATAAAACGTTGGCATGACTGTCAGCCAGTAGTAGCCGAGGAATTATGCTAAACACGTAAAGTTTTATTTCCGGGTTTTCCCTTCGGAGTAGTTGGAGAAGTTTGATTACTGCTTCCACGTCTGCCGTCGAACCGTTTGCCAGCCGAGAAGACAATAGGCTACCGTGAATGAGCATATCTACGGAAATAATCGCCGCATTGCTGTCTTTGACCGCTTGGCGGAGCCATTCATGCAGACCTTGCCGGTTAGCAGGTCTATCGTAGTGATCAAGCAGTTCTTGCGGGGGCATCATGACGAAAATACCGCCAATTTGGCCAAGTTGTTGGACAAATTGGGTGCAGGCCGGTCGGCTATCTAGGGGGAGCAAGACTACTTTTGCCGCCGGGGCGCTAAGTGTTGACGGCGGGAGAGGGTGGACTTGGCGAATGGTTCCTATCCTGACGTGCACTGTTGTCGTTATAAAAACGAGAGCAACAATAAACAATATGTATACAATAAAGCGTTTAGGCATAAATCACCTCGTTTATCAACAACCCTAAATAATTTCGACTTGGCAGGAAAAAATCCTGTAGATGTATAATGAGTTATACTTTGAACGAGAAGCTTATTTAACATAAAGACGGAGTTACCATGCGAATTATTACCGGCAGCGCCAAAGGCACAAAACTGAAAACGCCGCGCGGTCTTGACGTGCGGCCTACGGCTGACCGCGTCAAAGAATCTATGTTTAATATTTTGGGCTCCGTTGTTCTCGATGCCGATGTCCTCGATTTATTCGCTGGAACAGGCAATCTGGGATTGGAGGCCGTCAGCCGAGGGGCGAAAAGCGCCATCTTTGTCGACAATAGTCCGGCAAGTATTGCTCTAATTAAAGAAAACATCATTCACACCAAATTGGCAGACCGGACTCATGTCTATAAAAGTGACGCTTTGCGGTACATCGACCGGGCCGCCCAATTGGGTCAAAACTTTGACCTAATTTTTTGCGATCCACCTTACAACAAAGGATTAGCGACCGCGGTAGCGGAAAAGCTTGACAATCGTCTCCTTCTACGGGAAAACGGGCTTTTGGTAATCGAGCATTCGCGACGCGAAATACTCAATGACAATTTTTTTAACTTAAACATCGTACTGACAAAGCAATATGGTGAAACAATGATTAGTTTTATTCAACGCAAAGCTAAAGTTATATTCTAGGAGGTTAAATCGTGCGCATCGCAGTTTGCCCCGGTAGTTTCGACCCTGTTACCAATGGCCATCTTGACATTTTTGCGCGAGCAAGCCAGCTGTTCGACCAAATCATAGTAGCTGTTTTCCATAACCCGAACAAAAAACCGCTGTTTACCATGGAAGAACGTGTTGAGATGCTCCGGGAAGCCACCGGGCATATTCCTAACGTCCGTGTCGATTGTTTCTCCGGGTTACTTAACGAATATGTGCGACGACAAAACAGTAATATCATAGTAAGAGGTTTGCGCGCGCTTAGCGATTTTGAATATGAGTTTCAGCGGGCCTTATTGATCAAAAAAATTGATCCGGTAATCGAAACCGTGTTTATGATGACGAGTAGTGAGTATTCCTTTGTCAGTTCCAGCGGAATTAAAGAGCTGGCAAAGTTCGGTGGCTCTATTCGCGGGTTGGTTCCACAATGTGTGGAAGAGCGGATTTTACGGCGCTTGCATGAAGCGTAAACATGTGCAAAGACTAGATGGGAGAGGCAAGGATGAAAACGATTGAGATCTTGGATGAGATGGAGAACTTGCTTGTGGAAGCCGCAAAGGTTCCTTTTACCAACAAACTGATTATCGAGGAGGATGACCTGGGGCGACTTATGGACGAACTCCGGGAAACCGTACCAGGCGAGATAGTGGAAGCCAAACGCATTCTGGCTGAGCGGCAACGGATTTTGGACGAGGCCCAACGGGAGGCTCAAACCATAATTGAGCAGGCTAAGAGTTATATATTAAAATTAACAGATGAAAATATTATTACCCGGCAAGCACAGGAGCAGGCCAACGAAATTATCCAACAAGCCCAAAAAGAAGCCAGAGAGCTGCACAATCAGGCGCTAATTTATGCGAGCGAAGTTTTTAAACAGATTGAGGCTAACCTGGAAAAGGCGCTGGAGGTAATCAGGCAAGGCCATGGCAGCTTGCAGCAAAGCAGACACGAATAAAAGAAGATAAGGAATGGTGCTCCTTATCTTCTTACATAGGCAAAAATCTCGCGGGCAATATGAACGGCGAGAGAAAAAGTAACTAAAATTCCGATTAGCAAGGCAATCTGATAGGTTGCCTGTTCAATGCGCGTTGTCCAAAACGCCCAAGAATTGACTCCGACGGGCCTCCACATAACCGGGACGCTGAAATAACTGCCGAGCGCTAACGGGGACTTCATTATGAGGACGGTAAGGACGGCGGCGAGAATGGCGTGAAGTAGACGGCCAAACATATAAGGAGCCATGCGAATTCCTGATTCAATGACAATGCTGGCCACCTGACCATGGACGCACAGACCGCTCCAGGCGATAATGGCACTGGCGACGGCCACCTTTTCTACTAGCGGCGCGTCAGCTTGGCTGGCCGCCATAGTGCCCAGATCTATTTCAAAAAAGCCGCTGACCAGTGCGGCGGCTAAGTTCGAACTAAAGCCAAAAAAACTGAGAAAGAGGGCAAAGACTTTTTCCAACATACCGGTGACGCCAACGACAGAGATAATGCGTAAGAATACGGAAAAAAGGATAATGAAGCCGCCGATCAGGAGGATAGTGTTCATCGATGATTTTACGGCATCACCTAGTAATTGGCCGGTTGAGCGTTTATCCTCCTGCCGGGCGTTATACAGGGCTCGAAAGGCACGTAGAATGATATTGCCTGACGGTTTTGGCGCGTCTTGGGTGATCCCGTCACGGTGACGGCCGTGATAACGGAATATTACTCCAACTAAAAAACTAGAAATATAATGAGCCAGAGCTATTGTCGCTCCTAATTCAGGCATGCCGAACATGCCGACGGCGACAGCGCCAAACATAAATAACGGGTCGGCTGTGTTAGTGAATGACAATAGACGTTCAGCCTCAACAGCAGTACACATTTGGTTTTTTCGAAATTTGCAGGTGATGACAGCATCCATAGGATATCCGGATGCCAGACCCATTGACATCGCAAATGCGCCTACGCCGGGCACATTAAAAATGGGACGCATGAGCGGTTCCAGGAGAATGCCAATAAAATGGACTACGCCAAAACCCATTAAGATTTCAGACAGAATAAAAAAAGGAAGCAGAGCAGGGAAGACTACATTCCACCACAAATTAAGCCCCATCACTGCGGAGTCGAAGGCTTCTTTCGGGTATTTTACCATAGAGATAGTAATAAATACTGTGCTAAAAGCCATAAAATATGCTAATAGACGGGAGCGGTATCGTCTGCCCCTGCCCCAAATCTTCATTGAAAATCTCCTCCTCCACCCCTAGACGGTCTGTTACTATATATATGACTGGGTAGAGGTAATATAACTCGTTTTTCCGACAGGAGGACTGTATGCGACCGAAAATCGGTTTGGCGCTCGGGTCAGGCGGGCTACGGGGGTTGGCCCATGTTGGGGTGTTAAGAGTACTAGAAAGGGAAGGCATTCCCATCGACTACATTGCAGGCTGCAGTATAGGCGCCCTGGTAGGCGCTTTGTACTGCGCTGGATTGGATCCAGATACAATTTATAAGCTGGCTAAGCACACCAAAAGACGCCATTGGCTAGATTTTATCATCCCCAAAATGGGGATTATTGCCGGGGAACGGGTCTTGGCTATGCTGAAACTACTAACTCAGCAAAAACAGTTTGCCGACTTGCGCATCCCGCTGGCCGTGGTGGCTACCGAATTAACAACGGGTCAAGAAATTGTTTTTCAGGAAGGAGATGTAGCTCAAGCAGTACGGGCTAGTATTTCGGTACCGGGTATCTTTGTTCCGCACCGCCTTAATGATATGTTGCTGGTAGACGGAGCAGTGATTAACCCGACGCCTATCGACGTAGTCCGGCGAATGGGAGCTCATATTGTTATTGCCGTAGACCTCGCGCATGCTGGAACGATATGTAAGATTACCAATACTTTCGACGTGATAATCCAATCCATCGACATCATGGAACGGGAACTTTTTAAGCATCGTCAGCATTACTGCGATGTTCTCATTCGTCCCGACGTGGCCCATATTACGCCGAGCTCTTTTGAAGCAATTGATGAATGTGTCGCTTTAGGTGAACAGGCGGGAGAGGCGGCACTTCCTAAAATCAAAGCGCTGTTGGCGGAGGAGGGGCAGCGATGTATAGCGGCGACCGGCGAAAATCCCAGCCGCCCGAGCGATAGTGGTGATTAGGAAGCCCTAATACATACAGGTCAGTCGCCAAAGTGTCATAAGCCAGCATTACTTGTAGATCATTTAGGACGTGGCGGCTACGGCTGTGACTGTTTAAAAATCTCGTTGTTTTAGTGATGACCGGGATAGAGGTACGCCGTTGAATTTCTTTAAGCAATAGCCGTCCCTGGTCGTTGAAGGCAAGTACGCGGGCATAGAGCGGCCCGGTACGGTCAAAGAGAGCCATGTCTGGTTTGGTTACTCCCAAAAGAGCATGAATTAGTATGCGCTGCAACCGTGTTCGGGTGTAGCGTTTGCTTTTTATGGCAGCTATAACCTCTTCCAGATTGGTGGCTGTTTGTGCGGCAGTAAGAATTTTATAATGCAGTCCTTCTGAAACGTCAGGAAGGCTTTCCAGCCACTGTGCTGTGGCTGAGCGCAGGCGTGCTAAAAGCAGGGGGGCAAACTGCTCCAGTGTAACAGGGCCTTGTCCGACCCGAAGCTTTTCCTCCAAAAGGGATAGAGCGGCGGCGGGGACGGCCTGCCGCACCGACTCCCGCGTTTTTGGGCCGGCTATCAGGGTCTGGCGGATGGCAGTAGCGCTGGCAATTGGTCCGGCAATGGTCCGGTCGTGGTAATTCGCTGCCTTGCGGGGGACGACGACAGGAGCTAATTCCGGCGCGTATTTTTTTATCGCTCGTAAATATTCAATAGCCAGAATATTATTAGGCAGTTTTAGTGTATCGCCGGTAACCAGTCCGGTTTCTTCGACGGCTGTGCTCAGAGCGGCGGCATAAGTGCCACCCTTTTTCAGGTGACGAACGATGGAAGCATTTACTTTATTTTCGGCGAGGGCGGTGGCTACTTTGTCGAGGTAGGCAAGGTCAGCCTGTTCGGCGCCAAAACAAAGATGAGTAACAACGCCTAGAGCGCTTAGGAGACGGACGGCGCCGGCGGCAAAATATTGAGCGCTACGAACTGCATAAACATAAGGCAGTTCTAGCACGAGGTCCATACCGCAGCGTACGGCCATTTCCGCCCTGGTCCATTTGTCAAGAATAGCGGGCTCGCCGCGCTGGACAAAGTTACCGCTCATAACGCCGATGACATAGGGACAACCCGTAATGGCACGGGCTTGGATCAAATGCCATAAATGGCCGTTGTGAAAAGGGTTATATTCGACAATCGCGCCTACTGCTTGCACGGTTTTCACCTCTTGTCGGAAAATGTAGTCGGGATAAGTAAAATATCTCTTTGCGTAATGATATCCCCAATCCTGCAAATACTATGAGCGCCAAACATTTTTTGCAAATTGCGGTGCTCTATGCAGGGAATTTAATACAGGTGTCGAAAAATGGTTTTTTGGTGGTCTAGTGGTCTGTCCAGAAATAAAGATAGGGGGATTTTTTTATGAAAGTTTTAGTCGTGAATTGTGGTAGTTCTTCAATCAAGTATCAGTTGTTCAACATGCAAGACGAATCTGTTCTGGCCAAAGGTCTGGTCGAACGTATTGGCCTGGAAGGTTCTGTACTAACTCACCAGCCGGCCGGCAAAGACAAGGTTGTTCTTAATGGTGACATTAAAAACCATAGTATTGGCATAAAAATGGTTTTGGACGCCCTCACGCACCCTGATTACGGCGTGATTTCCAGCATGAGAGAGATTTCCGCTGTCGGCCACCGAGTCGTTCATGGCGGCGAAAAATTTGCCGACTCGGTGCTTATTACGCCTGAGGTTATGAAGGCGCTGGAGGATTGCATTGAGATGGCGCCGCTACATAATCCGCCCAATATTCTTGGGATTAACGCCTGCGCCGAACTTATGCCGGGTGTGCCGCAGGTAGGCGTTTTTGATACCGCTTTCCACCAAACTATGCCTAAATATGCTTTCCTGTACGGACTACCGTATGAAGCCTACGAAAAATACGGTCTGCGGCGGTACGGTTTCCACGGCACCTCGCACAAGTATGTGTCACAACGCGCCGCGGAACTGATGGGGCAACACATGAGTAATCTACGCATTATCACCTGCCATCTTGGCAACGGGGCAAGTATTGCTGCCGTGAAGTATGGCAAGTCTGTCGACACCAGCATGGGCTTTACGCCCCTTGAAGGACTGGTCATGGGGACGCGTTCCGGCGAAATTGATCCGGCCATTATTCCCTTCCTTATGAAGAAAGAAGGAATGACCGCCGACCAAATTGATACCTACCTCAACAAAAAATCAGGTGTTCTAGGAATATCTGGTGTATCAAGCGATTTTAGGGATATCGAGGAGGCGGCAGCTGAAGGCAATGAAAGAGCGCAGCTTGCCCTTGATATTTTTGCTTATAAAGTAAAGAAGTTCATTGGCGGCTATGTAGCGGCTATGGGTGGCGTCGATGCCATTGTCTTCACGGCCGGTCTGGGTGAAAACTCGCCGAGTATGCGCGATAAAATATGCAATGGACTGGAATATCTGGGAACCCGCATTGATCCTGTTAAGAATAATATCCGAGGAAAAGCCCAGGAAATCAGTGTTGACGGCGCCAAGGTAAAAATTTTTGTCATCCCGACTAATGAAGAACTGGTTATCGCTCGTGACACAAAAGCGATTTGCGCCAGCCTGGTATAACCTGCTCGGCGGAGTTCCTAGCGTTTCTTGACAAACCAGGATGCTCCCGCTATAATTAGTGAAGGTCGAGTGGAAAATGATGAAAATTGATATCTCGCAGGTAAAACAAGAGGCTGGCGGCCGCAGGTCTTTTTACTTCGTAACCTCCGCTCCCGAACTAGGGCTTCCGGAAGAAGAATTTGGCTGGGATGGCGGCGATATTATCGTCGAGGGTGAGGTTGCGAATAACGGTCAATTCCTTGAAATCCGAGGTTCTATTAAGGCTAAAGCGCGCTATGATTGTAACCGCTGTTTAAAGCCTTTTACCATGGCTATGGAAATTCCTTTCACCGAAAAGTATTTTACGCCTGGTTTCCTGCCCGACGAAGATGCCGCCAGTTATGAAGGCAATGAAATCGACATTACCGATTTATTGCGCGAAAACCTGTTGCTTGCCGAGCCGCTTAAACCCTTATGCAGCGAGAGTTGTCGGGGGTTGTGCCCTGTTTGCGGAGCTGATCTCAATGAAAAAGACTGTTCATGTGAAAAAGGCTCGGTCGATCCCCGGCTGGCCGTACTGCAACAATTGTTTAAAAAAGAATAATGCTGCTAAGGAGGTGTTCTAGATGGCAGTACCAAAGCGTAAACTGTCCAAATCCCGCCGCGATAAGCGCCGCGCTAATTGGAAGCTGACAATTCCTGGTCTTATTGAATGTCCGCAGTGCCATGAATTAAAAATGCCGCACCGGGTTTGCCGGGAGTGTGGCTATTATGATGGTAGGGAAGTAGTTAAAACGGCGGAATAAAAGGGTGTATAGTGAGCAAGATAAAGGCCAATTGGACTTTATCTTGCTCATTTTATTTTGGCAGAATCTGCTTGACTAATATGAGCTAATCGATATAATAAATACTAGCAATTGGTTTTAATACTTGCTAATAAATTAGGTGATACCATGGCACGTATACAAAAAAAAATCCGACAGGAGCGTTTGAAGGAGAGGCTACAGACCAGTCCGTTTTCAACCGACGAAGACTTGGCTGAATATTTGCAGGTCAGCGTGCAGACTATCCGTTTGGATCGGCTGGAGCTTGGTATTCCGGAACTGCGGGAACGGATTAAACAAATGGCAGAGGAAGCCCGTAACAAGCTTCAAGCCATAGCCAGCACCGATGTAATCGGGGAATTAATTGACCTGGAAGTTGGTAAGAGCGGCATCTCCATTATGACGGTAACAGCCGATATGGTTCTTGAGAAAACCCAGGTTGCTCGGGCTCATTATATATTTGCTCAGGCTAACTCCTTAGCGCTTGCCGTGGTAGATGCGCCTGCTGCTGTTACTGGCGTTGCTAATATTAAATATAAAGTGCCTGTGCGTGTAGGCGAAAAACTGGTAGCAAAGGCAGAAGTTGTACGGAAGAGAGGCAATAAATATTTTATTTGGGTAAAAACTAGGAACGATATGGAAGAAGTGTTTCGAGCCAAGTTCATTATGGTCTCGTTGGAACATGAAGGGAGATAATAATGAGAGTTGCCGTCGACGCCATGGGTGGGGATTTTGCTCCCAATGAGATTGTGCTGGGAGCGATAGAGGCAGTTAAAGAATTTTCGTGCGAGGTTGTTTTAGTTGGCGATGAGACAAAAATCAAGCCGCTTCTCGAGCGGTATGGCGCCCAAGCCCTCTCTAACCTGACTGTTTACCATGCTTCGCAAGTGATTGAAATGCATGAGCATCCGGGAGCTGCTGTCCGTAAGAAAAAAGATGCTTCTGTGGTTGTTGCAACCCGTTTGGTAAAGGAAGGAAACTGTGATGTAGTAATTTCGGCCGGAAGTACTGGTGCGGCGGTAGCGGCTGCCATGTTTGGGTTAGGCCGAATTAAGGGAATTGAACGCCCGTCTATCGCTACGCCGATACCCAACTTATCTGGCACCACCGTGCTTCTCGATTCCGGTGCAAACGTGGACAGCAAGCCGAAACATCTTGTGCAAAGCGCCATCATGGGCTCCATTTACGCAGAATATGTTCTTGGTATAAAAAACCCACGCATCGGCCTTTTGAATATCGGTGAAGAAGAAACAAAAGGCAATGAGCAGGCATTGGCAACCTATCCACTCCTTAAACAACTGACAACAATTAACTTTATTGGGAATGTCGAAGGACGTGATATTCCAAAAGGGACGGTAGACGTAGTAGTGTGCGATGGTTTTGTCGGTAACGTTGTTTTAAAGTTGGGAGAGGGTTTGGCCAGTGCCATCATGCAACTTTTGAAAGAAGCCATCCAAAATAGCGGCTTCATTGCCAAAATGGCTTCTTTAATGGTTTTACCGGCCTTTCGGGGGTTAAAGAAAAAACTGGATTACGCCGAATACGGCGGTGCGCCGCTTCTCGGTGTGGACGGCGGCTTTATCATCTGCCATGGCAGTTCCAAAGCCAAGGCTATTAAAAACGCGATAAGAGTGGCCAAAGAATTTACCGACAAACGAGTGGTGGACCATATCCGTGAAAACATTGCGAAGGAGGGAGTCATTACAAATGAAGGCGATTGATAGAGGGGTAGGCATTCTTGGCCTTGGTTGCTATGTACCGGAGAAAGTGCTAACCAATCACGACCTGGAAAAAATGGTCGATACCACAGATGAATGGATAGTCGAGCGTACAGGCATCCGGGAAAGACGTATCGCGGACCCGGATGTCGCTACCTCCGATTTAGCGACCCGTGCTGCGGAAAGAGCTTTGTCCGATGCTGGTATAAGTGCTGATGAACTTGACCTTATCATAGTAGCCACAGCTACGCCAGATATGTTTTTTCCTTCGGTCGCTTGTCTGGTGCAGGATAATCTGAAAGCCACCAGGGCGGCAGCTTTTGATTTGGCGGCCGGCTGCTCCGGTTTTGTTTACGGTCTGACAGTGGGGGCGCAGTTTATTAAAACAGGACTTTACAAAAAAGTACTAGTTATCGGGGCGGAAACGCTGTCGAAAATTTTAGACTGGACTGACCGCAATACATGTGTACTCTTCGGCGACGGGGCTGGTGCAGCGGTGCTTAGCGAGACAGAGCCCGGCTGTGGATTGATAGGGTTTCATCTTGGCGCTGACGGTTCAGGCGGTGATTTGCTCAAGCTGCCGGCCGGCGGTTCCCGGCTGCCTTCTTCGGTGGAAACAGTGTCACAGCGGTTGCATTTTGTCCATATGAACGGCAACGAGGTATTTAAGTTTGCCGTAAAAGTTATGGGCGAAGCAGCCATCAAAGCGCTTGAGAATGCAGGGCTTGGACACCAGGAAGTAGATTGCTTGATTCCGCACCAAGCTAATATCCGTATTATTCAGTCAGCGGCCAAACGGTTGAAGCTGCCGATGGACAAAGTAATAGTTAATGTTGATAAGTATGGCAACACATCAGCGGCGTCCATTCCGATCGCTTTAGAAGAAGCGGTACAAAGCGGAAGGGTAAAAAATGGCGACGTTGTTGTTTTAGTCGGTTTTGGTGCCGGTTTGACCTGGGCGTCTTGCGTTATAAAATGGTGCAAGGAGGACAAAACTATTGCTTAAAAACAAGCTATGCCAGCTGTTAAATACTGAATACCCTATTTTGCAGGGCGGTATGGCATGGGTGGCAACCGCTGAACTGGCCGCAGCCGTCTCTAACGCCGGCGGGCTTGGGCTTATTGGCGCCGGTCATATGCCACCCGATGCCCTTCGTGCCGAAATTAGGAAAACCAAAAGCATGACCAACAAGCCCTTTGGGGTTAATATCATGCTCATGTCACCTTTTGTCAAAGAAGTTATGCAGGTTGTGGTAGAAGAACGTGTGCCTGTGGTTACTACTGGTGCGGGTAATCCTGCCGAATATATTCCGGCTTTAAAAGATATCGGCAGCAAAATTATCCCGGTTGTTGCCTCTGTAGCCCTGGCCAAACGGTTAGAACGGATAGGAGTAGACGCCATCATTGCCGAAGGTATGGAAAGCGGAGGCCATATTGGCGAAGTAACCACTATGGCGCTGGTTCCACAAGTTGTTGACGCAGTATCGGTACCGGTTATTGCTGCCGGTGGCATTGGTGATGCCCGCGGCGTAGTTGCTGCTCTGGCGCTCGGTGCACAGGGGGTGCAAATCGGAACGCGCTTTGTGGCATCGGTGGAGTGTATTGCCCATCCGAATTATAAAGAAGCCATTTTGAAAGCAAAAGAACGGTCCACGGTCGTAACCGGTCAGTCTACCGGACATCCTGTCCGGGTCATTGCTAATAACTTGACGCGCCAGTTTATGGAGCTTGAAAAGCGAGGCGCTTCCCCAGAAGAGTTGGATCGTCTCGGGGCCGGAAAGCTTCGTGCCGCTGCCCGGGACGGTGATGTCAAAAATGGATCGGTAATGGTCGGGCAGATCGCTGGCATGATCGATGACATTAAGCCAGTAGCAGAAATTATTCAGGATATTGTACGCGATATTCCGAAAGTGATGGCCCGTATTAGCGAGAATTTTGAGTCAAAATAGGGGGGCTCTGAAATGGTGAGAACGGCTTTTGTCTTTCCTGGTCAAGGTTCACAGGCCGTGGGTATGGGCAAAGAACTGTACGATGCGTTTAGCGTTGTTCAGACTGTCTTTAAAACAGCCGATGAGGCATTAGGTTTTTCAATTACCGAGCTTTGTTTCAACGGCCCGGAGGAGGAGCTGCGCAAAACATATAACACACAGCCCGCTATCTTGACGGTCAGCGTGGCTTGCTATAAAGTACTGGAGGAAAAAGGTCTCAAACCCGATATTGTTGCAGGCCACAGTTTAGGCGAGTATTCGGCCCTGGTGGCGGCAGGCGCTATTGATTTCGCTGATGCGGTGCGGCTAGTGCGTAAACGTGGTCAGTATATGCAGGAAGCTGTCCCGCTTGGTGAGGGTAGCATGGCAGCCATCATGGGGCTTGAGCGGGACAAAGTGGTGGAAGTTTGCGGGCAAGTACAGGATCAGGTTGGGCCGGTGCAGGCGGTAAATTTTAATTGTCCCGGACAGATTGTTATTGCCGGACGTACGGCTGCCGTAGAGAAGGCAGTTGAAGAACTCAAAGCTGCCGGAGCCAAACGGGCAGTTATGCTGCCTGTCAGTGCGCCTTTCCACAGTACCCTTATGCAGCCCGCCGCGGAAAAACTGGCGGCTGAGCTTGAGAAAATTACCGTTCGCGATGCTGTTGTGCCCGTCGTAGCTAACGTCAATGGCCAAATTATTACCAAGGGTGAGACTATTAAAGCATCACTTGTGCAGCAAGCGGCCAGTCCTGTTTTATGGGAGGATTGTGTGGATCAAATCGTCCGCTCCGGTGCCAATGTTTTTATCGAAGTTGGTCCAGGGAAAGTCCTCACGGGTTTCACTAAGAAAATCGCCAAGGATGTTGTCACCCTGAATGTCGAAGACTTGGCTTCGCTAGAAAAAGCCCTTGATTATTTCAAGGAGGTTCGTTAAAATGCATTTAGACAGTAAAGTGGCAATTGTAACCGGCGCGTCCCGGGGGATTGGCCGCGCGGTGGCAATTGCGCTGGCTAGGGCAGGAGCGAAGGTGGTTGTCAACTACGCAGGCAATGTCGCAGCAGCCAAAGAGGTAGTGGACGCGATTGTTGCCGAGGGCGGGCAAGCTATCATGGTTCAGGCCGATGTTGCTAATGCCGAAGCGGTAGAAACGCTTGTCAAACAAGCCATGGATACATTCGGGCGCATCGACATCCTGGTTAACAACGCTGGCATTACCCGTGACAACCTGCTGATGCGGATGAAGGAAGAAGAATGGGATGCCGTTATAAACACAAATCTTAAAGGTATTTTCCATTGTACCAAGGCTGTTTCTCGTATAATGATGAAACAGAAAAGCGGTAAGATTATCAACATGACTTCGGTAGTCGGAATAATGGGTAACGCCGGGCAGTCCAACTATGCTGCGGCAAAGGCCGGTGTGATTGGTTTTACCAAATCGATGGCTAAGGAATTGGCGTCTCGCGGCATTACCGTCAATGCTATTGCTCCTGGTTTTATCACCACCGATATGACCGCTGTTTTGCCAGAACACGTTAAAACGGAATTAAGCAGTAAAATTCCTTTAGGTCGACTAGGTACACCCGATGATGTTGCCGCTGCCGTATTATTTTTAGCGTCTGATTATGCAAACTATATAACGGGACAGACCATAAACGTCGACGGCGGCATGGTAATGTAACTCTGCTTTGGAAGGAGGTGAAAGGATTATGACGACTTTTGATAAAGTAAAAGAAATCGTTGTTGAACAATTAGGCGTTGATGAAGCCGATGTGACTATGGAATCCACCTTTATCGATGATCTTGGCGCTGACTCTCTGGATATTGTCGAGTTAATTATGGCCTTCGAAGAGGAATTTAACATTGAAATTCCCGACGAAGTTGCGGAGAAGATCAAGACCGTTAAAGACGCTGTGGAGTACATAGACAAGGAAAAACAAGGTTAAGCATTACCTGTCTAAAACAAGAAAGTCCCGTGAAATTATCCTTTTCGCGGGACTTTCTTAAAGGTACTGCGCACTTGAATGGAGGAGTTGTTTCTTGAAACTTCCAGAACTGAGAATTGGTCATCTCGTGGCCAAAATACCAATCATCCAAGGAGGAATGGCGGTAAGGATTTCGACGGCACGCTTGGCGGCTGCGGTGGCTGAAGCAGGCGGAGTAGGCCTGATTGCCGCTTCCGGAATGCCGCTCGATGAGTTACGCCACGAAATTCGACTGGCCCGTTCGCTGACCAAAGGGATCATTGGCATTAATGCCATGGTTGCTGCGCGGGAATTTGCTAGCCTTGTTCGGACCGCAATTGAAGAAGGAATTGACCTGGTTGTCGCGGGGGCTGGTTTCTCTCGCGATATGTTTGGTATGGGAAGAGAGTCAGGTACTCCGATTGTGCCGATTGTTTCATCAGTCAAATTAGCAAAAATTTCGGAGTCGTTAGGAGCAGCCGCTGTCGTAGTCGAAGGAAAGGAAGCCGGGGGTCATCTTGGAACTGACCAGTCAATGCGGGTATTGGTTCCCGAAATCAAGAAGGCAGTAAAGATACCGGTTATTGGGGCCGGCGGCGTAATTACTGGCCGGGATATTGTCGAAGTAATGAAGCTTGGTGCGGACGGTGTGCAAATGGGTACTCGTTTTGCCGCCAGCGAAGAATCCAATGCCGCGCCAGCGCTGAAAGAGTTTTACCTCAAAGCCAGGCCCGAGGATGTTGTATTGATTAAGAGCCCTGTTGGGCTGCCCGGGCGGGCTGTAAAAAATCCTTTTGCTGAGAAAATTCTTGAAGGTACTGCGCCTACCCCTGATATTTGCAAGGCCTGCCTGAAACACTGCGAGCAGAACTTCTGCATCATCGATGCTCTGACCCGCGCCCAACAAGGCGATGTGGAGACAGGCCTTGTTTTTACAGGCGAGTACATTCATAAAATAGATGACATCTTACCTGTGAAAGAGATCTTTGCCCGCCTATTGAAGGAAGTTGAAGAAATAAATTAGCTTGTTGAGGTGAGTAATTTGAGTAAGCGCGTAGTAGTAACAGGCATCGGCGCCGTGACCCCCATTGGTATCGGCAAAGATGAATACTGGCAGTCGTTGGTTGCTGGAAAGTCCGGTATTTCCCGCATTACCCGCTTTGATCCGGCCGATTACAGCACGCAGATTGCCGGCGAAGTAAAAAATTTTGACCCTGGGAAATTTATTGACAAAAAAGAAGCCAAACGGATGGACCGGTTTACCCAGTTCGCTTTGGCAGCTACCAAAATGGCCATTGAGGACGCGGGCATAAACCTGGACCAAGAAGACCGTTCCCGCGTCGGTACTATGATTGGCACCGGCATTGGCGGCATGGAAACGCTTCATGACCAGTTCAAGGTGCTGTTTGAAAAGGGACCTAGCCGCGTCAGTCCCTTCTTTGTGCCTATGATGATCGCCAATATGGCGGCTGGCCAAACGTCCATCACGTTTGGACTGCAGGGACCGTGCAGTTGCGTCATTACTGCCTGTGCTACCGGTACCAATGCGATCGGTGACGCGTTTAAGATTATCCAACGCGGCGATGCTGACATCATGGTTGCCGGCGGTACAGAAGCGGCCATTTCACCGGCTGCGGTGGCAGGATTTTGCTCCATGAAGGCTATGTCGACCCGCAATGACGAGCCAGAAAAAGCATCGCGCCCTTTCGACCGCGATCGTGACGGCTTTGTTATGGGCGAAGGCGCCGGAATTCTCATTTTAGAATCCTTAGACCACGCTTTGGCGCGCGGAGCCCGTATATATGCCGAAATAGCCGGCTATGGATTTAATGCCGATGCTTACCACATCACCGCGCCTGCCCCGGAAGGCGCGCAGGCGGCCAAATGTATGGCTATGGCTATAAAAGACGCGGGCTTAACCCCTGAAATGGTCGACTATATTAATGCTCATGGTACTTCTACGCCGCTTAACGATAAAAATGAAACACTAGCCATTAAAACCCTTTTCGGCGACCATGCTTATAAGCTTGCTGTGAGTTCGATTAAATCCATGACTGGACATTTGCTTGGTGCGGCTGGGGCTATTGAGGCGATTGCCACCGTTTTGACAATCGCTAATAATTTGATTCCGCCTACCATTAACTACGAGAACCCTGACCCCGAACTTGATTTGGATTATGTGCCCAATAAGGCCCGTGAGCGGGTCGTCAATGTGGCTATATCCAATTCCTTCGGTTTCGGTGGTCATAATGCTACCATCCTATTTAAAAAGTATTAAGGCTAAAACAAATGGTAGAGCTACTTGACCGGCGGCGCGAAGACCTTCTTCGCGACTTGGCCGCCAGCTTGGGTGTAAACTTTAACGATCTAGGTTTGCTGCACCAAGCATTGATTCATACTTCCTATGCAAATGAAGCCAGGAATGGTGTGGAGCACAACGAGCGACTTGAGTTTCTTGGTGATGCCGTCTTGGAGCTCATCATTAGTGAGTATTTGTACCGCAATTTTCCCGATTTGCCGGAAGGAGAACTAACGAAAGCGCGGGCAAGATTGGTTTGTGAACCCAGTCTTGCTCAATGTGCGTCCCGTTTGGGCTTAGGCAGGTATTTGCTGCTGGGAAAAGGCGAAGCCGTTTCGGGAGGACGCGAGCGCACATCTATTCTTGCCGATGCTTTTGAAGCTGTTATTGGTGCTATTTACTTGGATGGCGGGGTTAGTGCCGCGACCAATTTTGTCCTCACCCATCTTCATGAAGATTTGGCATTGATTCGGCGCGGCGATTGCGTGTTTTACGATTACAAGACGGTGCTTCAAGAAGTCGTACAGCAGGCAGGCGAGTGCAAGATCGCTTACGAGGTAGTCGCCGAGTACGGGCCTGACCACAACAAGACTTTTGAGGTTAGTGTGCTCGTCAATCACCGGCATTTGGGTACCGGGAGCGGTAAAAATAAGAAGGAAGCGGAGCAAAACGCCGCGAAAGAAGCGCTGCAAAAGCTAAATAAGCTTACTTAATAGTTTGGATTAATAGGCGGCTTAGAGCCGCCTATTTTGCCAGAACAGGAAGAAGCCATGAAACATTATATTATTCCAATTTTCATTCCGCACTATGGCTGCCATCACCGCTGCATATTTTGCAATCAACAGAAAATTACCGGGATAGAGGTGCCGGTTACTGCCCAGGAAGTAGACAAGATTATCGCTAGCCATTTAGCTCGTCTTACTTTGCCGCGTTATGTGGAAGTAGCTTATTACGGTGGCAGTTTTACGGCTCTATCACCGGCGATGCAGCGTGCCCTGCTGCAGCCGGCCAGCGAAGCTTTATGCAATGGCCGTATACAGGCTATCCGGGTATCCACACGGCCAGACTGCATCAGTTCGGAAATTGTCGATAATCTTGTCCGTTTTGGCGTCAGTACCATTGAATTAGGGGTTCAGTCGTTGGATGACGCTGTTTTGGCTGCTGCGGCAAGAGGTCATGACGTCGCCACGGTCGTTAAGGCGGTACAAATCATTAAGGCGGCCGGTGTTACTTGCGGTCTCCAACTGATGCCAGGACTTCCGGGAGAAGACTGGTCAAGCCTGTTGCGCACTGCCATTGCTGTCGGGCGGCTTTCGCCGGCTTTTGTCCGCATTTATCCTGCAGTTGTTATCACCGATACGGAGCTTGCCGCTTTATACCGCCGTGGACAATATATACCGCTTACATTAGACGAGGCCGTGCGCCGGTCTGCCTTTTTAAAACTGTATTTTGAAAGCCGTAATATTCAGGTAGTGCGCGTTGGCTTACAGGCGACCGAGGAACTTTCCAGCACGGACACGGTGCTTGCCGGTCCGTTTCATCCAGCCTTTGGCGAAATGGTTGAAAGCCGCCTCTTTTATTATATGTTAGTCTCTTTTTTGGAAACATACGGCAAGTACCCAGCCGATACGTTTGTAATCCATCATCATCCGCGTGACCACTCAAAAGTACGGGGTGTAGCAAGAGCAAATATTACCTTGCTTCGCACCCGTTATCAGCTTGGGCGGATAGTATTGCGGGCGGATGGACAAATACCAGGTGAACTTATTATCGAAACAAACCAAAAAAGATATCATTTAAATAAGCTTATGTTGCTTAATACATGAAAATCCCAAAGCAGGAATTTTTAGGAAGGGTGCGGAATATTTTGTAGCATAAGCCCTTACACCAAAGGAGGTTGCGTAATGGAAGTGCTTAAAGTATCCGCACAATCAAATCCCAAATCTGTAGCAGGCGCCCTTGCTGCTGTCCTCAGAGAGAAAGGTTCCGCCGAGGTGCAAGCGGTAGGCGCGGGGGCAGTCAATCAGGCCATTAAGGCGGTAGCCATTGCCCGTGGCTTTGTCGCTCCGAATGGCATTGATCTTGTTACCATTCCTGCTTTTGCGGAGATTTCCATCGACGGAGAAGAACGTACAGCTATCCGGTTTATCGTTGAACCTCGCTAATATCGATATGAAACGTTGTTTTGAGCCTGTTTGCTCTACCGCAAACAGGTTTTTTATTGTGCAATATGATGCACCGTGTTACAATTTTGGTGTAATTTGAAAATGTAGGTGATTGGGTTTGCTTTTACGCAAACTGGAATTATACGGTTTTAAATCCTTTGCCGATAAAACGGAAGTGGAATTTGGGCCTGGGATTACGGCAATCGTTGGCCCGAACGGCAGCGGAAAAAGTAATATTACCGATGCTATTCGCTGGGCGCTCGGAGAACAGAATATCCGCAACTTACGGGGCGCTAAGGTGGAGGACGTTATTTTTGCCGGTAGCGCCAAACGCCGTCCTCTTGGTGTTGCTGAGGTTTCACTCGTCTTCGATAATAGTTCCGGAACTTTACCGCTTGATTTTAACGAAGTGACAATTACCCGCCGGGTTTATCGCTCCGGTGACAGTGAATATTTTATTAATAAAGCGCCTTGCCGCCTAAAGGACATCCATGAACTTCTTTTTGATGTTGGAATAGGTCGGGATTCTCTGTCGGTGATCGGCCAAAACAAGATTGACGAGGTACTAAACGCTAAAGCGGAAGAGCGGCGACTGTTTTTTGAAGAAGCGGCCGGAATTACCAAGTATAAACACCGCAAACGCGAAGCTCTTCGTAAACTGGAGGAGACAGAGCAAAATTTAGTACGCGTCAACGACTTAATCGCTGAAATCCATAATCAGCTTGGCCCGCTGGCTGAAAGTGCGGAGCGAACAAAACGCTACAACGCTCTTCGGCAGGAATTGATTTCTTGTCAGGTTACAGTGCTGCTGGACCGTTTGGAACGGGCAGCCAAAATGGCGGAGAGCGCCCGGTTGGAACAGGAGACCCTAACCGAGCAGGAAGTAGCTGCTGCCGCCCAATTGTCAGTACGTGAAGCGGAAAAAGAGCGTTTAACCGATGAAATTAACCGGTACAGCGAGCAACAAACTATTCTTGAACAGCAAATTAGCCAGGCGGCAACAGAGTTGGAACGGATTGACGGCAAAATGGCCGTTCTCAGGGAACGTATCGAACAGGGACACCGGTCGGGTGAGCGGATAGCACGGGAGATTGCTCGTCTGGGAGACACTGCGCAAGGCCTTGACGCCAAAATAGCGTTGCTAAAAAATAGCTTAGCTGTTAAGGAAGCTCAATTAGCCGCTGTTAAAGAAACATTAGCCACCAGTAACACGAATTACGAAAAGTTGGTCATTGATATTCAGCAGGCCGAACAGGAGCTAGAGCAAGGCAAGGAGCAGACATTCGTTCACATCCAGCAATTAGTGGACGAGCGGAATAAACTGCGCTTAATGGAACGTGACCTGGCAAAACTTGCTGCCCGCCGGGACAGCCTAACCACTGAACGACAGGGCTACTTAGACCAATTGACCAAAGCCGAAGAACAGCGGCAGGGTTTGACCGCCGAGCGTGACCGGTTAACCCAACAAATCAGTATTTGTAAAGAACGAATCATAGTATTGAAGAATGAAAAAGAAAATTGGGAACGACAGCTGCAGGCCTTCATACGGATGCAGCAAAGCATGCAGGCGGAAAGAGATGAACTAAGATCTAGGTTTAAAATATTAACAGGAATGCAACAGGATTATGAAGGTTTCTCCCGCGGGATAAAAAGCCTGCTCAAGACAGATGCGCCATGGCGGCGTCACATTCACGGGGCAGTGGCGGAAGTAATAGGGGTGGCTCGGCCATATCTTACGGCAATCGAAGTTGCATTAGGCGGAGCGCTTCAGCATATCATTACCGACGATGATGAAACGGCTAAACTAGCTATTGCCTTTTTAAAAACGCATAATCTTGGTCGGGCTACTTTTCTGCCGCTGAATACCATAAGACCTTCCTCACCCCGGCCGGCGGAAATTGCCGCCGCCAAGGCCAAAGGTGCCATCGGTTTGGCGGCCTCACTGGTGGATTGTGCACCTATCTATCGTCCTGTTATCGACTTTTTGCTGGGACATACAGTAGTTGCGGAAACCCTTGACGCGGCCGTTAAAATTGCGAAGGAGCAGTCTTTTACCGTTCGACTGGTAACACTTGACGGTCAGCAGGTTAACCCCGGCGGTACTCTTACCGGTGGGAGTACGACCAAAAAAGAAAATAGTTTTTTGGGGCGCAGCCACGAAATTGAGAAGATTAAGGAGCGACTGGCCGAAATGGATCAGCGCCTGGCGGCGCAGCAGGCACAAGCCGCGGCGGCCCGCACTGAAGTTGAGCGGTTGGCTGCCGAAATCGTGGCTATCCAACACGAAATTCAGGAAAAAGAGGTGCGGCTGGCCGAGGTAGCTGTTCATTTTGAAACAGTGTGCGCCAATGCGGCGCGCCTACGTCTGGCCGTGCAGACAATTGAGCAAGAAATGGAGACTAACGAGGCTGAGCAGCAGGAACTGACCCAAAACGTTAAGCATTTAGAGACCGGGATTGCGCTTATGGAAAGCCGCGACAGCCAGCGGAAAGAGACCATGGTACGCCTGCAGCAGGAGCTAAAAAAACTACAGGAACAAAAGGAAAAGCTGCTTGCTGATCTTGCGGAACACAGAGTACAACTCACTGCTCTTGAACAGGATATTCATACCGGGCGGGCAACCTGCTTACAATATGAGCAGGATAAGGGGGAGATAGACAAACAGCTCCAAAATCTGCGGGTTGAGCAAACCCTCATGGCCGACCAAATTGCCCGCGCCGGGGCAGAGATTGATACATTGACTGTAGCTCGCCTAAAGCGATCAGCCGAAAAGCGCGAATGGGAGCGGCAGCGTCAGGAAACGGCCCAGACCAAAGTCAATCTGCTGGCGGAGCTCCAAAGAGTGGACAAGGATATCCGCGAACTTCGGCGTAAACACCAGGAACTAAGAAATCGTCTGCATGATGTTTCGCTGATAGCTGCCAAATATAATTATGAGATTGCCCACTGTCAAGAACAATTGCAGGATAGTTGTTCCTTATCGGTTGAAGAGGCCGTAGCGCTGCGACGGAATGAGCCACCTGAAGTGATAGAAGGTATCATTCACCGGCTTGAAATGGAGATAGCGGCCATTGGTCCGGTAAATCCGGCTGCAATTGAGGAATATAACCGGCTAAATCAACGGTACAATTTTTATCAAAGCCAAAGTCAGGACTTAATTGCAGCCAAAGAGTATTTAACATCGGTCATTAATCAGATTGATGATACGATGGCCAAGCAGTTTAAAGCTGCTTTTTCGGCTATCAACCATTACTTTGGCGAGATTTTTACCCGTTTATTTGGCGGGGGCAAGGCTGAGCTGGTATTGCAACAGCCTGATGACATTCTGAATACCGGTATTGACGTTATTGCTCAGCCGCCGGGGAAAAAACTGCAAAATCTGGCCTTGCTTTCCGGCGGTGAACGGGCACTTACTGTTATTGCTTTATTATTTGCCTTTTTAACCTACCGACCATCGCCTTTTTGTGTAGTCGACGAAATTGATGCCGCTCTTGATGAAGCAAATGTGCAGCGGTTCAGTGAATTTCTCCGTGATTATAAAGGCAAAACGCAGTTTATCGTAGTTACGCATCGCAAGGGAACTATGGAATTTGCTGATATCATGCAAGGAGTAACCATGGAGGAGTCAGGAGTATCGCGGCTAGTATCTGTAAAATTCATGGATAAGGCGGGTTAGTGAAAGGGGGAAATATGATCATGGGCTTTTTTGACAAGTTAAAGGCAGGATTGGAAAAAACCCGTAAAAACTTTACAGAAAAAATTGAGCAACTCATCACTGGCTATGCTAAAATTGACGACGAGTTTCTCGATGAATTAGAGGCGGTATTATTGTCTGCCGATGTTGGCATTAAAACAACTGCAATGCTTATTAAGGACATCCGGCAGGCTATAAAAAACCGCGAAATTGAAACGCCGGAGCAGCTTAAACCGGTGCTACGGGAACGGTTATGCGCCGTTTTGTCCGAAGGATGGACGGGCATGCGGCTGGCACCCGAGCCGCCAACAGTAATTTTGGTGGTGGGCGTAAATGGTGTAGGTAAGACAACGACTATTGGTAAACTTGGCAATTATTATCGGCAATTAGGCTTGAAAGTGCTTTTGGCGGCTGGTGATACGTTCCGCGCGGCCGCTATTGATCAACTGGAGATATGGGGTCAGCGCATCGGTGCTGAAGTTATAAAACACAGTGAAGGATCTGACCCGGCAGCGGTTGCTTTTGACGCCGTACAAGCAGCCAAAGCCCGTAAGGCCGAAATTGTCATAATCGATACGGCGGGACGCTTGCATACCAAATCAAACCTCATGGAAGAACTAAAGAAGATACGCCGCGTTATCGCCCGCGAGATTCCGGATGCGCCCCATGAAACCCTGTTGGTTCTTGATGCGACTACCGGGCAAAACGCCATTAGCCAGGCAAAATTATTTGGCGAGGCGACAGGTGTTACTGGCGTAGTGTTAACTAAACTTGACGGTACGGCCAAGGGTGGAGTTGTAGTTGCAATAAAGTCTGAACTTGGTCTTCCGGTTAAGTGGGTTGGTGTGGGCGAAGGCGTAAACGATTTGCGTCCTTTCAACGCTCAGGATTTTGCCGCTGCTTTGTTTACTGACAAGTAGATATGCTTGACATATCTACTCTTTTTTTATATAATCTGGTTGTAAAGGTTTTTTCCTTGCCAGCAAGAAGGTGGCATGGTATGCTAGATAAGGTATTGCGTATTGGGGTGCTATACGATTACTATGGTGCCCTGCTTACTGACCGGCAGAAAGAGTGTCTGGAGATGCATTATTTTCAAGACTATTCGCTGTCGGAAATTGCTGAAGAATTTAACGTTTCCCGCCAAGCGGTTCATGATATATTGCGGCGGACTGAGCTGATACTGGAAGAATTTGAAACAAAGCTACGCTTGGTGGAGCGGCGTCAGACTGAGCAAAAACAGATCCGCCAGGCATACGAACTATTAAATGGTTTGCCGTCTGAGGTTTTGCAACAGCCCCAAGTTAGCAAGGCGCTGGAAATTCTGGAACGTTTGCTGGAAACATGAAGGGGGTGGGAGTATGGTGTTTGAAGGATTGGCAGACAAGCTGCAGCAGACTTTTAAAAAGCTCCGCGGGCGTGGAAAACTGACCGAAAGTGATGTCAGCGAGGCGCTGCGCGAGGTACGAATGGCTCTGCTGGAAGCTGATGTCAACTTTAAGGTGGCCAAAGACTTTGTTGCCAGGGTTAAAGAACGCGCGGTAGGACAAGAAGTGATTGCCAGCCTTACACCGGCCCAACATGTAATCAAAATCGTTTATGAAGAGCTTACCCAACTGATGGGGGGGACACAAAGCCGAATTACCATTTCTTCACGTCCCCCTACGGTCGTAATGCTGGTAGGCCTGCAGGGCGCCGGCAAGACGACGACGGCAGGCAAGCTTGCCCATCTGCTTAAAAAACAAAACAAACGTCCGCTTCTGGTTGCAGCCGACATTTATCGTCCGGCTGCCATTAAGCAACTACAAGTATTGGGAGAAAAACTGGAACTTCCCGTTTTTACGCTTGGCGACAAGGAAAACCCGGTTCGTATTGCCCAAAAGGCGATTGAATACGCCCTATCGCATGCGCGGGATATTGTCATTATTGATACGGCCGGTCGTCTTCATATCAACGAACAGTTGATGGATGAACTAAAAGCAATTAAAAATACGGTAAAACCACACGAAATTTTGTTGGTTGTTGATGCGATGACCGGTCAGGACGCCGTTACGGTGGCGGAAACCTTTAATGAACAACTCGGCATCGATGGTGTAATTCTGACTAAACTGGACGGCGATGCCCGCGGCGGTGCAGCGCTGTCGGTAAGGGCAGTAACCGGACGACCCATTAAATATGTAGGGATGGGCGAAAAGCTTGATGCCCTTGAGCCTTTTTACCCAGACCGAATGGCTTCGCGGATCTTGGGGATGGGCGATGTTTTAAGTCTTATTGAAAAGGCGGAAGAAGCCATCAATCTGGAACAGGCCAGAGAGATGGAAAAGAAAATCCGCAAAGAGGAATTTACGCTTGATGACTTTTTAGATCAACTACAGCAACTGAAAAAACTGGGACCGCTTGATCAGCTGCTTAGCATGCTTCCTGGTATGGGCAATCTAAAAAAGCTACATGGATTGGAATTAGATGAAAAAGAAATCAAACATGTAGAAGCCATCATTCGTTCAATGACGAAAAAAGAGCGACGTGATCCCTCGATTATTAATGGCAGCCGACGTAAACGCATTGCCATGGGCAGCGGCACTAAGGTTCAGGACGTAAACCGTCTGCTGAAGCAATTTGCCGAAGCGAAAAAGATGATGAAACGGCTGCAGGAAATGCAGAAGACGGGCAAGAAAGGTTTTAAATTGCCTTTCATGCGTTAATTATAAGAGCGCTGTAGCTTTTAACTATACTGCAAAGGAGGTGATTTCATGGCAGTAAAAATTCGTTTGAAACGTATGGGTGCTAAGAAAAGCCCTTTCTATCGCATTGTGGTTGCCGATGCCCGTTCGCCGCGCGATGGGCGTTTTATCGAGACTCTGGGTCACTATGACTCTACGACCGAACCAGCGACCATCAAAGTCGACGAAGAGAAAGCTATCGACTGGCTGCAAAAAGGCGCCCAGCCGACGGAAACGGTCAAGGCACTGTTCAGCAAAGCCGGTGTCCTGAAAAAGTGGGACGAAATTAAGCGTTCCAAGAAAGAGGCTCAACAATAATGAAAGAGTTGGTAGAAGTTATCGCCAAAGCGCTGGTAAATAATCCGGACCAGGTCAGCGTTACAGCGGCCGAAGGCGCTAACTCCACCGTTTACGAGTTACGAGTAGCTTCTGAAGATATGGGGAAAATTATCGGTAAACAAGGCCGTATCGCCAAGGCTATTCGCACGGTGGTAAAGGCCGCCGCCACCCGGGAAAATAAGAAGGCAACCGTTGAAATCGTATAAGGGGTGGGTCCATGATGGACAGCATTACGCTCAAGTGTCCGATTACCATTAAGGCCAAAGTAACTGAGGAGTTAAAAAGCCGTTTGGCTGCGGAAATTCAGGATGCGATAAAGAAAGCCGACATGGAATTGCAACAAATAGAGTTCCATGCCAAACGTCTAATGGCCGAGCAAGCTAAACAGGATGCGCAAGGACTTGTGGCCTTAAGGCAGCAGATCGATGCCGAACGTCAGAAACGCATCGAATTTAAAAACCATATGCTGGAAAGGCTAAAAGAAACAGCGCAGCTAGAAATTGGTGCCGAAATCGTTCAGGGGAGCATGGAGCGAATCGTTACGGTAAGCGTTGGCGACGACCTGCATAAAATTATGGGAGCGGAAATTTTGCTGGAAGATGGCAAAATTATCGCTTTCCGCAGTTAATATGCTTGAAGACCTTGTAGCTATTGGTAAGATCGTTGCCCCGCACGGTGTGCGGGGTGACGTTCGTATTATACCGCTTACCGATTTCCCTGAACGTTTTCAAAAACTGAAAACGGCGTATTTTGATGACGGCACCCGTTTGAGCGTTGAAAGCGCCAGACAGCACAAACAGTTTATACTTCTGAAGTTTAAAGAACTTCAGGACCGTAATGCCGTTGAGGGCTTACGCGGTAAACTGGTGAAAGTCCCCCGCAAAGATTTAGTGCCTTTACCGGAAGGACATTATTACATTTTTGAAATTATCGGCCTTAAAGTTTACGACATTGATGGTGCATACCTTGGCAAAGTGACCAACGTAATGCAGACCGGCAGTAATGACGTCTATGTCGTCGAGGGCGGCAACCGTCCTTTACTTATTCCTGCTATTAAAGAAGTAGTGAAAGAAATCGACCTCGACCAAGGTCGGATGGTGATTAAACCGCAGGAAGAATGGGAATAACATATGCGTATTGACATCATCTCGCTGTTTCCCGAAATGTTTGACGGGCCTTTTGGACATAGCATTATCAAGCGTGCCCGCGACGCAGGTCTCTTAACTATTAATATCATCAACCCGCGCGACTTTGCCTATGATAAACACCGTATTGTGGACGACTATCCCTTTGGCGGCGGTTCGGGGATGGTGATGAAACCGGAACCGCTATACCGGGCAGTGGAGAGCGCTAAAACAGCGGTGGAGTCGAACAAGCGGCGCATTATTCTTATGTGCCCAGGGGGCGAGGTCTTCACCCAACATAAGGCGCGGGAGCTGGCGGTTTATGACCATTTGATTTTAGTCTGTGGCCATTATGAGGGCGTTGATGAACGTATCCGGCAATATGTTGTTGACGAAGCCGTATCTATTGGGGATTATGTGCTTACGGGCGGGGAACTGCCGGCGATGGTGGTTACCGACGCCGTAGCACGGATGATTCCTGGTGTTTTGGGGGCAAGTGACGCTGCCGTGCATGACTCATTTTATAGTGGGCTGCTAGAATATCCGCAATATACTCGTCCGCGTGAGTTTAACGGCTGGGAAGTGCCTGAGATTTTGCTCTCTGGCGATCATGCGAAAATTGAACAATGGCGGCGTAAACAGTCCTTAAAAAGAACCTTGGAGCGGCGCCCGGATTTATTGGCATCCTGCACTCTAAGCGAAGAGGATGCCAAGTTGTTGGCCGAGATAAAACGGGAACAAAGCGGGTGCTAATATATGAAAACCGTTGTTTATGTAGGATTAGTCCATTACCCTGTTTATAATAAGCGTAGTGAAGTAATCACTACGGCCATTACGAATTTTGACATTCATGATATAGCCCGTACTTCCCGCACTTATGGGATTAAACAGTATTTTATTATCCATCCTCTTGAGAACCAATTGGCTTTGGCCAAGGAAATTCTAAATTATTGGCAGGAAGGCTATGGCGGGGAGTATAATCCTGACCGGCGCGAGGCTTTTCGTGTTGTCGAAACAATAACTTCTATTGAGGAAGCCGCCCGCCTGATTGCCGAGCGGGAAGGGGAAGCGCCTTTTATTGTCACCACGGATGCGCGCAAGTATCCCAATACCATTTCTTATCGGGAATTACGCCGCCGTATTCATGAAAACGGCCGCCCTTGCCTGCTCTTATTTGGCACGGGATGGGGAATACAAAAAGAAGTGATGGAACAGTTTGATTATATCTTGGAGCCAATTTATGGCCCATGCGACTACAATCACTTATCCGTCCGCGCGGCAGCAGCGATTATTCTTGATCGTTTGCTAGGAGAGCCATGGTGGTCAGGCGAAAGTCTTTCTTGAGTTTCCCATAAGCTTATGATATAATTTTTGGCGTGTAAACAGACGGTCCTCTGCCCAACCAGCATGAACGTCTAGTATAAGGAGGAACACAAATAATGGACATTATTAAGGTTTTGGAACAAGAGCAACTGCGGCAAGATATTCCTGATTTCCGCCCCGGGGATACCGTTCGCGTCCATGTAAAGGTTGTGGAAGGCAACCGTGAACGTATCCAAGTCTTTGAAGGCATTGTTATTAACCGCAAAAGCGGCGGCGTGAGGGAAACTTTTACGGTGAGGCGGGTTACTTATGGAGTTGGCGTTGAACGCACTTTCCCCGTTCATTCCCCGCGCATTGAGAAAATCGAAGTGGTTCGCAGAGGTGTAGTACGGCGGGCTAAGCTCTACTATTTGCGCAACCTTACCGGCAAAGCGGCTCGGATTAAAGAAAAGCGTACAGGTAAATAAAGTAATAGGGACTGATTTTCAGTCCCTTTTCTTCATGCGGTAAGGGGGGCTCACTTTGAGCAGTACAAGTCTTGGCGAAGAAATCAAGGATTGGGTTATTTCAATCGTTGTAGCTGTGGTACTGGCCTTTTTTATTCGCACCTTTATTGTCGAGTTATATATGGTAGAAGGGCCTTCTATGCGGCCTACATTGGTGAACAGCGAACGGCTAGTAGTCAATAAATTTATTTATCGTTTTAAGGAACCGGAAAAAGGGGAAATCATTGTTTTCCGCTACCCTCGTGATCCCAGCCGGGACTTTATCAAGCGTGTTATTGCCGTCGGGGGTGACACGATTGAAATTCAGGACGGACGTGTCTTTGTGAACGGTCAATTGATGCAAGAGCCTTATATATTGGAAAAAACCCGTGGTTCCTATCCACTTTCCACTGTACCGGCAGGACATGTGTTTGTTATGGGGGATAATCGTAACAATTCCGAGGATAGCCGGTTCCGCGACGTAGGTTTTGTACCGTTACATTTGATAAAGGGTAAGGCAGTCATGGTTTTTTGGCCTCTTGACCACATAAAAACCTTGCCGTAAACATAAACTTAAAGTGCCGAGTGTGGATAAGGACGGGTGTTTAATGCATATCCATTGGTTCCCTGGTCATATGGCAAAAGCCCATAAGATGATTCGAGAGCATTTAAAACTTGTTGACGTTGTCATTGAACTGCTTGATGCCAGGATACCGCTTAGCAGTGCCAATCCGGTCATTCATGAATTAGTGGAAAACAAGCCACGGGTTATTGCTCTTAATAAGGCTGACCTTGCCGAACCCGAGTGGACACAGCGATGGATAGCCGAATACCGGCGACAAGGGCTTGCCGCTGTACCGCTAGAAGCGGTCAGCGGCAAAGGGGCAAAAACACTTTTAGTCCAGGTGGAGACGGCGGTCCGACCTAAATTGAAAGCCCTGGAAGCCAAGGGGATTCAAGGTAGGACGGTTAGGGCCATAATCTTAGGTATTCCCAATGTAGGTAAGTCGTCGTTAATTAATCGATTGCTGGGAGCGGCTGTTGTGCGCACAGGCGATAGACCGGGCGTCACACGGGGACAACAATGGATTAAAATCGGAAAGAATCTCGAACTACTAGATACTCCGGGTGTCTTATGGCCGAAGTTTGATGATCAGGAAGTAGCGTTTAAACTGGCTATAACCGGCGCTATCCATGAAGACGTATACGACGTGGATGCGGTTGCGACCAAGCTGCTACATGTGCTGCGAGCGTGTTATGCCGACCGGCTGGTGGAACGCTTTAAACTTTCACCGCCACTGCCGGAAGATGCAGCCGCCCTCCTTGACTTAATCGGCAGTAAGCGAGGGTGTCTGCGGGCGGGCGGCATCGTTGATCACGAAAAAGTGCGCCGCATTATTTTGACAGAGTTCCGTACCGGCAAGTTAGGACCGTTTACGTTGGATTATCCGCCAGTGGCAAAGAATATATAACAAAATAGCTCAATGTTAAGCATGAAACCGGTATCGCAATTCAGCGTACCGGTTTTCGACTGTCCGGAAGGGTTTTTCCTGTAAAGCAAGAATACAAAAAAGGACTATGACAAATGGAGGAGAATGTTTTGGCGAGTAGCCACATGACCATATCACAGATTGCAAGAATATTGGAAAAGGATAATGTATCGCCTGATTTGCTGGCGGCGCTGCAGTCAGACGAGCGCATTGCGGTGGCCCGGTTACTTGCCAAATGGCGCAAGCGTCAGGAAGAACGAGCGCGAGAGTATGAGCGGGTGCAAAGCCTGTATTTATACGAGAGTGTTTTTTATGAACAAGGAGTGGATTTGATTGCCGGGGTCGACGAAGCTGGCAGGGGGCCTTTGGCTGGACCGGTCGTCGTCGCCGCGGTAATTTTGCCAAAACGACATCATTTACCAATGCTCAATGATTCAAAAAAGCTATCGCCGCAGCAACGGAACTTGCTATATGAAAAAATTATTGGCACCGCGGTGGCGGTAACCCATATTATAATTCCTGTAGGCCAAATAGATAGCGTGAATATTTATCAGGCAACTTTACAAGGGATGTATCGTGCTCTGGAGAACTTGAGGCCAAAGCCCCAAGCGGCACTAGTTGATGCTATGCCACTTCGTCAGGCCGTGCTGCCCCATAAATCAATAATCAACGGCGATGCTTTAAGCGCTTCTATAGCCGCAGCTTCCGTTGTAGCAAAAGTTGTGCGGGACCGGTACATGGACGAGATGGATGTTTTATATCCTGGGTATGGTTTTGCCAAACACAAAGGATATGCTACGCCAGAGCATTTGGCAGCATTACGGCGGCTCGGGCCCTGCCCCATTCACCGCCGCAGCTTCGAGCCAATCAAATCATGGGGAGGCTTAGGGTGAAGATTGATAATTCCGTCGCTAAAGGCGCTACTTTCCCGATTTTTCCTAACGACGTTTGCCTTCGCCAGAATACTGCTCAGGGCGCAGGTAAGCGGGAAAGCCTGGCGGCTGAACTAATCACTGATCAGACGTTGAAGCTGCTGCTAGATGAGCTTGGCCAAGCTGTCATGAAACAGCAGGAGCTGCTACTGAGTTTACCGCCCAAAATTCGTGAGCAGGCAGCAATACTTCTGCGGGAACATCGCCCAAGTACTGATACGCTTCAGCAAGGTCTGGCAAAAGTCATACAAGGTCAGCGAGAAATGGCCAATAAGGTATTAGCGTTGGCCACGGTCGTGGAACAAAAATGGGAAGCCATTCCTGGAAAAGAACAAGCGATGCCTGCGGAAGGGATGAAGACTTTGGTGCGGACGGAAGTTGAACAAGAAGCCGCGCGTACGCTACGAAAACTAGCTACATTCCTTCAGCCGCGGTTTATTACCGGTCAGGCAAGCACCGCGGACCGGCTGCTACTAGAATTTACTTTGCCACTTTTCTTCAATGGAGCGATAAAAGGTTATCCTGTACATATCCACATTTATCACGAGCAACAGAAACAACACAGCTCATTACCTCACAATGAAACCTGGTTGCGAGTTAGTATGGCCACTGAACATTTGGGTATAGTAACCGTTCTCTTCAGATTGCTTGGCAATGCACCTATAGAGCTCAAGGTGGAATTTCCAACGCGGGAAGCCGCGGAAGCATTTAAGGAATTTGTGCCGGAAATTCGCGCGGGAGTAGCACAAAAGCATATTGTTTTATCTAATATTGTGGTGACTACCAAAAAGGAACGGACCTGTGTTTGGGAGGAAAGCAGGAATGAATGATTCTGAACAATCGAGGCAAAAACAAGCCATAGCGCTCCGTTATGACCAAGAAACTCAGCAGGCGCCTAAAGTGGTGGCCAAAGGCTCGGGTTATATAGCGGAGCAAATTCTGGCTACTGCCGCCCAGCATGCCGTTCCTGTTTACAAGGATACTGCCCTTGCTTCCTTGCTGATGGCCGTGGAACTTGATAAGGAGATACCCCCGGAATTGTATCAAGTTGTTGCCGAAGTTTTAGCGTATATTTACCGAGTAGATCGGCGTTTTGTTGGAAGTAAAGGATAAACTGTATGCCTAGTTGTTATCCGAAATATCTAGGATAGAAGGATCCGATGTAAAACCGCGAGGAGAGGTCGCTCGTGAACAATATTATGAAGGGGAAGATGGGAGAAAATGTAGCGGCTGATTATTTAGCCAGAAACGGATATAAAATACTGATGCGAAATTATCGTTGCCGGCTGGGTGAAATCGATATAGTCGCTGAACGGCAGGGAACTATTATTTTTGTCGAAGTCAAAACAAGAAGCTCAACAAATTTCGGTTTTCCTGCAGAAGCCGTCACTCAACGCAAGCAGCAAAAAATTATTCATGCGGCTCTTTGCTACTTAAGGTCGACAGGTAGAGACAATATATCCTTCCGGTTTGATATTCTGGAAGTCTTTGTGGGAAAAGACCAAAAGCTAGAGTGTAATCATATTGTAAATGCCTTTTTTGGCAGATAGGTGGGACTGACGTGCGCATCGTAGTAGGGATAACAGGGGCAAGCGGAGCGGTTTATGGCTTCCGTTTACTAGAAATATTGCAGGCGGCAAATTGTGAAGTTCACGCCGTAGTCAGTAAGCACGGCTGGGAAGTTTTAGAATATGAATGCGGCGTCGGGGCTCAGATGGTTTCGTCCCTAGTCCACCAGTTGTATCATGTGGACGATATTGCCGCGCCTATTGCTAGCGGTTCATTTAGAACAGATGCTATGATTATTGCGCCTTGTTCGATGCATACTCTGGGACTTATTGCTAGCGGGATTGCCGGTAACCTCCTGACACGTGCGGCTGACGTTACAATTAAAGAAAACCGGCCGTTAATACTCGTTCCTCGGGAAACGCCAGTTCACGCCGTTCATCTGGAAAATATGTTAAGGCTTGCAAGAATCGGTGTACGCATTCTTCCTGCATGTCCTGGCTTCTATCATCATCCTCGGAATTTGCAGGCACTTATCGATATGATGGTGGGAAAAATCTGCGACCAACTTAATATTCAGCATCAGCTTTATGAACGCTGGCAGGGACAGCAGCGATAGTGGGGGCGCCCAAAATGTATGCACAGACTTTTGGTTCGACAACATTAGGGATAAATGGAGTAGTAATTACCGTCGAAGTTGATATTGCCAATGGTATTCCCGGCCTCGATATTGTCGGGCTACCGGACGCGGCTGTACGCGAATCACGAGAACGGGTTCGTGCAGCGATAAAGAATGCCGGTTTTGAATTTCCGGCCCGGCGTATTACGGTCAATCTTGCTCCCGCTGATCTCAAGAAGGACGGATCCGGGCTCGATTTGCCGATCGCCGTGGGTATTCTGGCTGCAAGCGGTCAACTGGATAGCGAGGCCTGCAAGCAATACGCCTTTATCGGCGAACTTTCCCTTGAAGGCAGGTTGAGAGGGATTGCCGGCCTACTGGCTATGGCCATACAATGTCGCGAAGAAGGATTATGCAACCTTTTTGTAGCTCCGGAAAACGCGGCCGAAGCGCTGCTGGCGGGCGGCATGACAGTATATGTCGCCGAAACACTGGGACAAGTAGTAGCTCATATTAGAGGTGAGCAACGGCTTTCGCCGGCAGCAAAAGGGCCTGCGACGGAGCCAGCGCCTATAGCCGGCGAGGATTTTGCCGATGTACAGGGACAGGCGGCGGCAAAACGGGCTTTGGAAATCGCCGCTGCAGGTGGGCATAATATTCTTATGGTAGGCCCGCCTGGTTCTGGTAAAACCATGCTGGCCCGCCGCATCCCGTCAATATTGCCGACTATGTCCGACCAGGAAGCGCTAGAGGTTACAAAAATCTATAGCGTTGCTGGCCTGATGAATGGCAATGCTGGGCTGATCAAGGTCAGGCCTTTTCGTAATCCTCATCACACCGTATCTCCCGCCGGGATGATTGGTGGGGGCACCATACCACGGCCCGGAGAAGTTACGCTCAGTCATCATGGCGTATTGTTTTTAGATGAATTGCCCGAATTTCCGCGTCAGGTTTTAGAAGTGCTTCGGCAGCCACTTGAGGATGGGCAAGTTACCATATCGCGGGTGAACGCATCTTTAGCATATCCGGCAAAATTTATTTTGGTTGGCGCTATGAATCCTTGTCCGTGCGGCTTTTTTAATGACAAGACGCGTGAATGTGTTTGTAGTCCTGCCGACATACGCAGGTATACGAAAAGAATATCCGGTCCGTTACTTGACCGGATTGATATTTACATCCATGTTCCGCGTTTGGCTTATAGCGAAGTGACTGGCCAGCAGCCAGCCGAAACATCGGCAAGTATCCGCAGGAGAGTTGAGGCCGCTCGGGGATTACAGCGTGAGCGGTTAAAGAAATTTAATCTTTTCTGTAATGCCCAGATGGGGCATAAACATTTGCGATTGACTTGCCCGTTAACGCGCGAAGCTGATGTGCTGCTACAGCGGGCTTTTGAAAAAATGAATCTTAGTGCGCGAGGGTATGACCGTATTGTGAAAGTGGCGCGTACTATTGCGGACTTAGCTGGTTCCGAAGTGATCGCCGCTGAGCATGTCGGTGAAGCCATTTTGCTCCGCAATAGCGTGACTGAGTGGCAGATATAAGCCGGTTCACAGCTAAAGCATTGATGAGCCTTACTGTTAAGTTCGCCGATCCATATGCTGCTGTCGTTAAGACCTGTAACTTTTGTTTTCGCGTCTTGCGGTTGTTCTAATATAGCGTTATGATCAGACATAATAATACCGGCAGGAACGATGCGAAGGCTGTCATAGGTTGCGGAAGCCAGCTGGTATGTATCGAAATCATCTTGGCGCATAATGTCTTACTTCCCGTAAAATTTATGCGTGTTTCTCTAGTTTATCTTTTATTAAGATATTGACGGAAAGTTATTAATGTGATAACATAATAAATGTTTGCGGTAACAACAAAAGTTTCCAGCAAAAAGATGTGTCAAGAGTCTGTGAAAATGTCACCTAAATTGGTCTATGAAAATGTCACACTTGTTGTATTTTGTAATCAACCCAGGTCTGGATTTTAGACTTTCTTCTGGCCGCGGTCAAGGATAAAAGCTACGCTCGCCTGTTAGGCGTCCTTGACCGCGGCCATCGAAAGTCAATGTTAAGGTTGAAGGGTTGATAAATACTCCTTTTTAACCCAGTACTTCCGTTTTCGTGCGGTCTGGCGTATAATTACTTCCGGTGTTTGGTATTCGGAAGCCCTTACGCCAAGGGTGATCCGGGGCAGGCCGCCGTGGTGTAGGAGGCGGACCTGCTTTTTCTTTTGGCTG
>NZ_FNBU01000029.1 GCF_900102435.1 Sporolituus thermophilus DSM 23256
CTACCCAGCCAGGACGAAGCGTCTTATCTTGTTTGATCAGCTGGTCCATTTTTTCTAAAACCGCCTTGACGATCGTGCGCCCTACGTCATGTAGTTTATTTTGTAACAGCCGCTCAAATTTCTGAAAATCCATCTCATACAATAAACGCTCAAATTCTTTCTCGTCTTCTTCCAACTTCGAAAGGATAACCTCTTTGATATATCGAATAAATACTGTCATGAAGACATCACCCCTGGGTAATCTTTTTGGATTACTCATCCCGTCGAAGGATGGTGATGTCTTCTTCTTTTTTCTTCCTCAAAAATCCTACAGTAATTTTACACTAACCTATGGTAGACCCGTTATGGTATTCTCAGGACGTAGAAGGCCAGCCAGCAGATGATAGCGCCGACCACGGACATGGACAGGCCCCAGATGAGCATGTTGCGGAACAGCTTGGCCTTGTTGTCTTTTTCCGTGGCATTGGCCAGGTAAATGGCGCCGCTGGTGGAAAGAGGGCTCATATCCACCAGGAAGCCGCAGGTAACGATGGTGGAAAGCAGGGGAATCAAATCCTGGGGCGGTGCGCCGATTTTCTGCAGCAATACAGGCGCCAGCGGCAGGAAGGCGGGTAAAACCACCCCGGTGGTACTGGCGTAGGCCGAGATAATTCCCGCGATAATGCCGGCCACAATGTTAACCGTGGCCGGGGTCGATATTTGGGCGATGAGGCCGGCGAAAAGGTCCATGCCGCCGACTTGGCTCATCAGATTTACCAGCACGGTGACACCGGTGACCATCAAAATGGCGCCCCACGGCATTTGTTTGATTGCCTTTTCTTCGTCAACCACGCGCAGGATGGTGAGGATGCTGCCGATCAAAAAGGCGGTCATGCCAATATCGGCATTGAAGAAGCAGACGGCGAGGATATAGCCGGCGATACCGGCCATGGTCAGCCACTGGTCCCGGGTAAAGGGCTCGATTTCAATATTGGCCAGCGCCATCCGCTGGCCCTGGTCTTTTACGCGCCACAGCTTGAGCCCGCCAAAGACGACGTAAGCTATGATGGTGGCGATAAAGTGACCGATCACGTTGTTGAGCCACAGGATGCCAGCCACGTCCAAGCCCATTTTGCTCGTCACGCCCGCGGCAATGACGCCGCCGACAGCAATGGGCGACATGCCGCCGGCATGGCCGCCGTTACCCACCACAACGGCCATGAGCAGCGGGTTTATCCCCAGCTCGCTAGCCAGAAGCATCACCGTCGGCGCCATCAGGGCCGCCGTTACCGTCGGGCCCGGGCCCATGGCCGCGAGAATAACGGCAACGAAGAACAAGACGATGGGTAGTAGCGCAACATTGCCCCGCACGGCCTTGATGACATATTTGGCGATCTTGTTCAGGGTGCCGTTATTTTGGGCGATGGAAAACAAAAAAGTGGTACCGGCCAGCATAATCAACAGGTTAGTAGGATAGCCTTTTAAAATTTCGCTGACCTTGATGCCGCCGATATAGTGGCCGACAATCAGCGAAAAGCCAATCGACATGGTACCAATATTAAGAGTGGAAATACAGCTGATCAAGATGGCAATCAACAGGGCAATAAGGGAAATTACCGGTAGTGACAACATGCTCTAAATTGCCTCCTTCTCCGGCTGGCGCCGCTATGGTCTAAGGACGATTTTAATGGCGGCATCATCCTTGTCGGCCAGGTCGAACGCCGCTTTGATGTCATCCAGGCGGAACTCGTGCGTGATAAGCGGTTTAATGTCCACCAGTCCCTGCACGACCGGGCGCAGCGCCGCCGGCGTCCAGACATAGCGCTCATGCCAGGTATGATGGACCAGACAGGTATTGATAAACTCGAGGCCGTCGTCATGCCAGCGGCTGATATTGAGCCGTACCGGTTGCGTCACCCAGCTGTAGAAAACAAACTTGCCGTTATGCCGGATAATGTCCGAAGCAAGGTTAAACGAGCTCTCGGTCCCGGCCGCTTCCACCACTACGTCGGCGCCCTGACCGTTGGTCAGCGCCATGACAATCTCCCGGGCGTCATCGCGTTTCAGATTGATCGTAACATCGGCTCCCAGCCGTTTGGCCAAGTCCAGCTTACCGTCCAGCACGTCGGCGACCACCACTTGGGCGGCGCCTTTTTTCTTGGCGCACTGGGCGATGATCTGACCGGCGAAGCCGGCGCCGAGCACGACCACCACATCCCCCAGCTGCACCCCTGAATTCAGCCCGGAGTACATGGCGCAGGCGATGGGTTCGCCCAGGCTGGCCAGGTCCATGTCCAGCCCTTCCGGCACCGGCTGGAGCTGCCATGCTTTGGCCACAAAATACTCGGCAAAATTGTTATTCCAGCCGAAGCACATGACTTTGTCGCCTACCTGCAAATCGCTCACCCTGGCCCCGACCTCGACCACCGTGCCGCCGCTCTCATGCCCCAGGTAAAAGGGGAATTTCGGTTCCTGGCGGAACTCAGCCGTCTTGGGCGGCAGCTGGCCCCGGTAGAAGCTCTTGTCCGAGCCGCAGATGCCTACCAGATGGTTTTTTACGATCACTTCATCTTCGCCGCAGACCAGTTCCCGTTCGATAAGGTCGATGTCGTAGGGCCCCCGTAGTACGGCCGCCTTGGTGATAACAGCCATAACTATCCTTCCTCTCCCGTTTATTTACATATAT
Source organism: Sporolituus thermophilus DSM 23256 (assembly GCF_900102435.1). Lineage (NCBI taxonomy): Bacteria > Bacillati > Bacillota > Negativicutes > Selenomonadales > Sporomusaceae > Thermosinus > Thermosinus thermophilus. The sequence continues at coordinate 2,666 of NZ_FNBU01000029.1, forward strand.
TTACATAGCAAGCAAGTCGGCAAAACCAAATTCCGGCGCCAACAGCCGCCCGGCTGCCCTAACCTCTGCCTGGCGGATAACCAGCCCGCCGAGCACCCCTGCCTGGCGGATGTCGCCGATGCACAACACGCCGCAGACGATTTTGTCGCGGATAACCAACTTTTTGTAATTATCACCCTGTGCGGAAACGAGAATGTCGTCGCCGGGCTCGCCTTCGACGTCGCCGACCGAAATAAGCGGCAGACCCGCTACTTCCACCGCGTTCATCGCTGGGACCGGCAGATAAGCCGCCTTCCTGCCGGCCATGTTGCTGGCGGCAACTTGCCCCTGCTCGACCGCCACCGGCCAGCGGGCCGGGACGGAATATCCCCCGGAGAAATCCGGCGCTTCGGCGACATCGCCGGCAGCATAGATGTCAGGCCGTGACGTCTGGAGAAAGCGGTCGACGACGATACCGCGGCGCACTTCCAGTCCGGCCTGCCTGGCCAACTCGGCCTCAGGCCGGACGCCGACCGCCACCACCGCCAGGTCACAGGCCAGCATCTGGCCGGAAACTTTTACCCCGACAATGGCGCCGTCCTCAGTGGCGATGCCTTCCACTACCGCCCCGGTCATGACTGCAACGCCCTTTTCCGCGATGCGGCGGGCCACGATTGCGCCGGCGGCCGCGTCCACCTGGCGGGGCAAAACGCGCGGCAGCTTTTCGACAAGGGTGACGGCCAGCCCCCGCGCCGCAAGGGCCAGGGCCGTCTTGACGCCGATCAGGCCGGCGCCGATGACCACGGCTGTGCGCGCCCCGGCGGCGGCCCGGATGATGGCTCCTGCCTGGGTCATCGTCCAGAGGGTATACACCCCCTTAGCCTCAAGGCCGGTGATGGGCGGCAGGACGGGCACCGATCCTGTCGCCACCAACAGTTTCTCATATTCCAGACATTCGCCGCCGGCCAACCGGACGGTCTTCTTTTCCGGAATAATCGCCGTGACCATCTCGCCCATCCGGCAGGATATTCCCAGTTCGGCAAACCGTTCTTTGGTCTGCAGCATCGCTGCCGACGGCGGGTAATACCCGGCGATAATGTCGGGCAAATCGACGCGGCTGTAAAAATAATCGGTTTCCTTGGTTATTACCGTTATCGCCTTTTTCCCGTCCAGCTGCCGCAGGGTATTGGCGGCCGCCGTCCCGGCCGCCCCCTGACCAATTATGACATACATCCCCATCGCCTCCGGTCGTTATTTGGCGGCGGCAACTTCGGCCAACGCCTGCGGCAGTTGCCGCAAATCGGCAAGCGGCAGCAGCCGCTCCTCTCCGTGAAGGCCGCTGACCTCCATCGCTTCGCCCAGGCCGAGGAAGGTAACAATGCCTTGGCCGGCAAAACCGACGGCCGTAGCCAAAACTTTGCCATGGGTAACCTCTGGCATAACGGCAGTTACCGGAAGGCCGCTCGCTTGCAGCACCCCGGCCAGGCGCAAAAATTCACCGGCATCATGACAGGAACCAACCGTAAGTACCGCCGGGACACCGGGCGGCAGTACCTGGCGCAGCGCCTCGCCTTCAGCGGCATCCGGACGGCACAGCCCGGCTTTGGCCAGGGCCACACCGGCGCAGCCGGCGGTGACAAGCAGGTAACCGTCGGCGAGCAGGTCTTGCGCCAACCGGACAATCGCCGCATCCTGGGTAGCGGCTAACTGACCGCAGCCGCCGAGATAGATAGCCCCGCGGACAATCCCTTGGCCATAGCCTTTTACCAGGTTGGCCGCTACCGCCGCGCTGCTTTTTGCCGTATAGCCCGCCTGGACGGCGGCGGACGCTGCGGGAATGTATGTCTTTCTGCCATTGCGGCAACGGAAGGCTTCTTGCGCCATGGCGACAAGTTGCGCGGCAGCCTGGTCGTCCCGGACATCCCTGGCCTTGACCACCGGCACATTCAGCCGCTTGGCGAGGGACACTGCCGCCGGCATGACGCACTGAGCACCAACAACCAGCAGGTCAACGGCGCCGGTCAACAGCGGCGTTTCCTGGGACTGGTAATTGGTCAGGGCCGGCAAATAACGGGGGCCGCTCAATTCATTGCCGCACATGGCAACTATGTTGACCGTCCCAGAGCGTTCTGCCGCCTGAACGAGTAACTCAACCACTTGGGGCGCAATATGCCCGTGCAGGACAATGTTGGGCATCTCAGCTTTGAGCGTTCCCAGACCGGCCCCGGTGACCCCCGGTGCTGCCTGACCGCACATGCGCTCCTTCACTTCGGCGATTGCCGCGAGCGCTTGGACGGCGGCCCGCCCGGCCGCCGCCAGCCGCTCCCCGCCGTCAGCGGACGCCAGCATGTCATCGCCAGGGCTCACTACCGCTTCCCACATATCCTGGCTAACCGAAGCGCCAAATTCGGCGGCCAATTGCACGAGACCGGCGGCGCCGTCGGTCACTTTCCGGAGAAAATAGCCGGCCGCCAGTGCTGTTTGGTCCCGGCCGCAGATGGTGCGCTGCTCGGCCTGGGCAAAGGGATTAACGCGGCACGGGCCGTCATAGCAGTCGCCGCAGCAGATACTCAGTCGGCCGAACCCGCATAGGGGCTGCATGGCTTCGGCCCGGTCCCAGGTAAGCTCAGTCTGACTGCGGTACGCTTTCATAATCATTTGGTTAACCGCCGCATCGGCTGATTTCTTGCGCACTTGTTTCATCGTCTACTCATCCTCCCGCACGAAATCTAGGCTGACAACATTCGTCCGGCCCACGCCTGGCGCTTGTTTAACAAAGACGGCAATGCGGCCGCGCCTGGCCGCCAGCGCTTTCTCATACGCCGCCTCATCCCTGTAATAAAGCGCGCCGGTGGGACAAGCGGCCACACAGGCCGGCTCCTCCATCTCCACGCAGGCGTCGCACTTATGGGCTACCTTGTACGCAGGCAGCGGCGTCACCGCCCCGAACGGGCAGACCATGACGCACATCCAGCAGCCCCGGCATTGGGACTGATCAACATAAACCGTTTGCCACTCGTCATTTCGCCGCATCGCGCCCGACGGGCAGGCCTTCAGGCAGGCCGCGTCCTGGCAGTGCCGGCACTGGAGCGGGAAACTGGCCCCGGTCGGCCCGGATACTCCTACCCGCGCTACCGGTTTGGGATTTTCCCGGACGGCCCCGACCAGTGTTTTGGCGACTGAATTCCGTTCCACGGCGCATTGCAGTTCACAGGTTTTGCAACCCAGACATTTATCACGGTCAACCCATATCCGTTTCATACCATCCACCGTCCTTTACCGCCTGTCGGCCGGTTAGGCAATCCTAACCCCCCACAGGCATAAAATTTCTTCAAGCATGGCAGCGGCCCGGCTCGGGTTAAACACGCCGCACTGACACGGTTTGGCCAGTTCTTCGGCCGCTTCCCGGACGGTACGCCGGCCGGCCTTGATATCCTCGATCATTTTCTTTACCAGACTGAACGCAACCATCCCGTGGCCGCACATCGTCGTAAAGCGCAGGATATCCTCGTCGGGCAGCCGTTCGGTCTTACCCCAGATACCAAGCGACGTCTCGCAGGTATGGCGGTCGACGCCTGCCTGGCGGCAGCATTCGTGCACGTCGTCGAGCAGCCCGGAAATGATGACCGACACGCCCAGGTCGGCGTCCTTGACCGCCTTGAGAGCCTTAATCAGCGCCTCCCGGTTGTCAAACACGCCATGGACAATGGAGGTGTCCTTGGTATTGCCGATGATGGTTTCCGGGGAAGTGATAAAGGAATTGCCGGTTTTCATGTCGCCAAGGTTCACCGGGTTGAACTGGCGGATAATCTCGAGAAAGCGCTGCAGTTTGGCATGGGACCCCGCTTCGTTGATCCCTTTGGCCGACATGGCAAAAATGACATAATCGTTTTGCAGGCTGTCAGGTGTGCCGCGCCGGTGCAATGTATGGCTCATTGCCGCACCTCCTCCACAAACAGGGGCCTGCCCAGCCCCACGTTGGTCTTGCCGTTGGGCGTGGGCTGCACGCCGGCCGCTTGCGCCAGCTCAAAGGCCGGCAGCGTGTCGCCGGGGTGGACCTTGCAGGTCAGGTCGAAACTGCACACGGTATTGATCTCCTTAGTAACCCTCCGGACAGCGTCAATGACCTCCGGCACGCGGGCCAGCGGCACCGTCATTTCGATAATGGCCGACAGCACCTTTTCGTCCATTACTTCCGGATGCATTTTGCCGGTCTTCTTATCCACCATCAGGCCGGTAAGGGGGTTTTTCGGCTCAAACGTGATGTCGCCCAGGGCCGCAATGGCCATGGCCACTTTTTCAATGTCGGTAAAACGCGCTCCCGTGCCCGGCCGGCCCATTTCCACGGCCATGCCGGCCTCGCCCCACTTAAAGCGGCCGGTAACATCGTTGGTTTTCATTTCTTCGGTCCCCCGCCCGGGGATCCGGGTCTCCTTATGTTCCACCAGGGGATTGCTGAACGTGCCGCGCACCGACCGGGGCCACTGCGGCACCGGCTCATAGAGTGCATCGCCCGGGCAGACTTGGGCGCGGAAACACACGCCGCAGTCTACGCATTCGTGCTGGTCAACCTCGGCCACCACCCGGCCGCGGTCGTCGCGGGTAAAGCGGATCGCCCCCATCGTGCAGTACGCCCGGCAGCGTCCGCAACCCAAACACTTTGTCCCATCGACCTTCACCGCTTGCGTCTCCTTTCCTCGCATGTATGGAATTTTTACCGTTTCACTACAAAAGCAAATTTCGTGCCAATATTTGTAATTTTTTAAAAAGAAAAAAATACAGGCCACCGTGCCTGTATTTGCAATTATTGTTAATTTGTTCACTTTCCCGGGCGGTGGCCGAGGGACGCACCAGGGCCCACCCTATTATTTCATTTGTTTCAATTGTTTCAAATAGCTATTCCCCTACCTGGTATTGCTTGAGACGCCGCCACAGTGTCGTCCGACTGATGCCGAGCCTGGCCGCGGCCCGGCCGTAATGGTAGTCCGCTTCTTCCAGCGCTTTCAGCAGGATGGCCCGGTTAAGGTCGACATCATTGGCTCCGGCAAGCGCCGCGGCCGGCCCGGCCGTCTCGTTTATCGCCTTTCTCCTGCCTGTCTCCCCGGTAAGGACAGCCGCAATGTCGCGCGCCCCGATAACCGGACCGCTGGCCAAGACCGCCAGCCGCTCGGCAATATTGCGCAACTCCCGTACATTGCCCGGCCAGTGATACCGGCAGAGCATAACCTGGGCGTCAGGGTCGATTTCCTTGACCGGCCGGTTGGACCGCAGACAATATAGCCTGAGGAAATGCCGCATGAGAGGGATAATATCCTCCTGCCGCTCCCTAAGCGGCGGAAGGACCAGTTTCAACACGTCCACCCGGTAGTAAAGGTCCTGGCGGAACAGACCGGCCTGCATCATTTGGTACAGGTCGCGGTTAGTCGCGGCAATAATGCGGACATCGACCGGAATGACCCGGTCGTCGCCAAGGCGCATAATCTCCCGTTCCTGCAGGACCCTGAGCAGCCGTCCCTGCAGTTTGGGGGAGATTTCCGAGATTTCATCGAGAAAAATCGTGCCGCCGTGGGCCAGTTCAAACAAGCCCATCTTGCCGCCGCGCGCCGCGCCGGTAAATGCCCCTTCGGCGTAGCCGAACAGTTCGCTTTCCAGCAGGTTTTCCGGCAAAGCGGCGCAGTTGACGGCTACGAACGGCCCCTTGCGGCGGCTGCTGGCGTTATGAATGCTCTGGGCGAAAATCTCCTTGCCCGTTCCTGTTTCGCCGGTGATTAAAACATTGGAGTTTACCTTGCTGAACTCGCGGGCGGTGGCGATTGTCCGGCGGATGGCCGGACTGTCGCCCAGGATATCGTCAAACGTCAACCGGGCGACAAGGCCGCGTTTATAGATTTTCTGCCTGATTTTCCCCTCCAAGGCCTGAATATCGGCTACCGGCTGAAAAGTCGCCACTGCCCCGACCGTCTGGTTTCCGATGATGATGGGTACCCGGTTGACGGCCAGCTGCTGTCCGTTCACTGTTTCGATCTCACCGAGTTCGGCCCGGCCGGATGCCAGCACCCGGCTCAGGCCCAACTGGGGCAACAACTTGTCAACCGGCCGGCCGACCGCCTCCCCGGGCAGGCCGGTTATTTTCATGGCGGCGGCATTCACCAAATTAATGGCGCCGGCGGCATCCACCGTAATAATGCCCTCGGTCGAGTAGTCGAGAATGGCGCGGAATTGTTCGCTGCGCTCCTGCTCCTGGCGCCGCACGCGCGCGACCCGTTTCGCTTCCCGCAGGGCATGATAGATCGCTTCCCGGCCGGTTTCGATAAACACGGTTTTAAGGCCCAGGCGTTCGGCAATCTGCGTCGACATTACCCCGCCGATGACGATATCGACCCCGCTGGTTTTAAGGTCGCGGATGCTCTGTTCGGCGTCATCCTCTTCCCGGACCTCGACCACCGCCAGTTTAATGTCCATAATGTCTTCGATGCTTTTGGCCCCGTAGATCATGTCCTTAGAACCAACGATAGCGATTCTGGTCGCGGCAAAGCGTTGTTGGCAGGCTTTGACGGCCCGCAGGATGTCGTAGCCGCTCACCGGCATATCCACCACCGGCGTATCGCCCATCAGCCGCTTTAAAGCAGCGGCCGTCACCCCGCGGGCCACGACAACGTCGGTGCTGATATCCCGCCGCCGGGCAATCCCCCGTACCCCGGTGGCGAAAATAATATCAAGCTCCCAGCCCGGATCATTCTGTTCCTGAAACGTCTGCTCCACAACCGCCCGCATTTGGGGATATGGTATTATAACCGTTATCTTGCCCACGCTCTCCCCTCCGCTTAGAAAAAAGCCCCCGCAGGGGCTTTTTTCGCACCGCAAATGACCATCGGGATTGCCCGCCGTAGCCGGGCAGCGCGGCAGGCCGGGGCTTAATCCGTCGCGGCCGTACGGCGCCGCTCGGCCCATTCCCGCAGCTTAAGCACATAGTCCTCGGCAAAGGCGGCCAGGTCCTGGCCGTGGCTAGCCGCATCGGCCGGCGTAAGGGTGGTAATGGCCATCTCGTCATAGTAAACCGTCATATTGGTATCGTCACTGGTCAAGTAGAAGTAGTCACCAGACAACTCAGGATAACGCCGGGCCACCTGATAGAGGGCGCCGGCGGTAAAGTAGGCGCGGTACACCGGTTTGTAGTTATTATAGGAGCTGAGAAAAGCCGGCAACTGCCAGGCGCCGTCCACGACCTGGGCGCCTTTGTCGGTGACGATGACCTGGGGCCGGATATTATCTTTTTTTATGTACGCTTGCAGGCGCCCCAGCCGCGCTTCCGGCTCAGGGTGGGAAGAAAAGATGCCGTAACTGGGTTTCTTCTCCAAATCAGCCAGCTTCTGCATGCCCATAATCATGCTGTAGGGGCTGTAGCCCGCCCGCGTGCTGTATAGGTAGCCGAGATAATCGGCCTCCCGCTCATCATCGCGGCTATAGCCGGCCATGATGGCGTTGTAGGCCAGGTTCTGCAAAACCGCCGCCCGGTCGCCCAAAATGGCGCCAAAAATCAGGCTTACGGCCAGACTCTTTTCCATCTGGCGCACACTGTGCCGTTTAACGACATGCCCCAATTCATGGCCCAGGACACCGGCCAGTTCGTCATCGGACGGCATATAGTCAACCAGGCCCTTAAACACGTAAATAAACCCGCCCGGCAGGGCCAGGGCATTGACTTCCTTGGAATTAAGCACCTTAAAGGTATAAGGCAGTTCCTTGCGGTCACACACCGCGACCAGGCGGGCGCCAATCTGGGCAATGCGCTCCTGTAAGGCCGGGTCATCGGCCAGACCGTATTTCTTTTCTAACTCTTTGGCCACGTCGCGGCCAATCGATATTTCCTCTTTGGTGCTGATGAGCGCCGCTTCGGCCGGCGCCGGACCCGCCAGGCCAAACGCCAAAACCAGCATGAGGACAAAGCCGACAATTTTCCGTTTCAGGAGAAACATTCCTTTCCCTCCTCCGCTTGGGGATAACTTCGCCTTCAGCCATAGCAAATCCTGCCGCCGTTGCCGCTCTGTTCCACTTGGTGTATAAAGATGACAAATGTGGACACTTTATACTTGGGATTTTCTTGGGGAAAGGAAGACATAACATGACCAGTCAGCGCATCCTGGCGGCCGGCGGCCTGCTGCTCTTTCTGCTGAGCACGGCTTACAGCGTTTATTATGATGTTTTTCTCCGGCAAGAACAGCATTTAGCGCTTTTATACAACCTGGACATGGCGCTCAATATGGCAACCAAAGGCGACCTTACGATGGCTAGCGCCTTTGCCCGTGACTACGCCGGGTTCGCCCAGGCCGCGTACTACCATGCCCGTATCCCGGTGCATCTGGCGGCGGCCGGCGCCATGACCGCCGTCCCGCTCTGGCTGGCCGGCAAACTGGACGTGAGCGAACGTATGAAGCGCGTGCTGTCACTCTTTCTTGTCACCGGCGGCCTGGTCCTGGCCGCCGGTGACTGGCTGCAGGCCATTGGCCAGCTGCCAATCGGCCGCTACCTAACTTTTGCCGGCTATACCTGGCTGCTGCTCGGGCTTTTAGGCTATACCCTCTACGCTGCCCTCTTCGCCTGGCTGAACGCCGCGCCCAAACCGCGTCGGAGGCAAAAGTCATGCTGACGCGCCGCGCGTTTCTCAAATTATGCAGCAGCGCTGCCCTTTCCCTTACTCTGACCGAACAGCTCTACCCCCTGGTGCAGGAAGTTTATGCCGCAAAGCCGTCAGCCAAGCCACCGGTCGTCTGGCTGGAGCTGGGCGGCTGCACCGGCAACTCCATTTCGCTGGATAACGCCGTTAATCCCACCTTGTACCAGCTGCTGTTCGATATGATTGACCTCCGCTACCACTGGCTGCTCAACGCCGCCCAGGGGACGCAGGTCATTGACCTTTTGTACAATACGGTGGAACGCGAAGCAGGAAACTTTTGGCTTATCGTGGAAGGCGCGGTCATGACGGCGGCGGACGGCAAGTTTGACATGCTGTTTACGGACAGGCAGGGCAACATCGTCACCGGTCTGACGGCCGTGCGCGCAATCGCCCCCAAGGCTAAATATATTATTGCCGTAGGCGATTGCGCCTGTTTTGGCGGCCCCTCCGCCGCCCATCCCAATCCGGGCGGGGCCAAGGGGGTGTGGGAAGTAGTCGGCCAGACCGTCATCAATATCCCGGGCTGCCCAGCCCACCCCGACTGGATAACCGGCACTTTGACCCACCTGCTACTATACGGTATGCCCCAGCTGGACGCTTATAACCGGCCCAAGATGTTTTTCGGCAAAACCATCCACGAGCTGTGCCAGCGGCGGCAGCAGTTCGAAGACGGCATTTTCGCCGCCTTTCCCGGCGATGACGGTTGCCTCTACAAAGTAGGCTGCAAGGGCCCGGTCACCCATGCCGACTGTCCGCTGCGCCAGTGGAACCATTATGTCAACTGGCCGGTCAAAGCCGGCACGCCGTGCATCGGCTGCGCCAGTCCCCATTTCCCTGACGGCTTAATGCCCTTTTACAACTACCTGCCCGATATCCGCACGCCGGCGGTGACCGTCAGCGCCGTCAAAACCGGCGCCGCCGTGGCTGCCCTGGGCGCGGGCGCGGTGGGCACCCATTTGGCGGCCAGCATTTTCGCCCGCCGCATCCACAAGCATTTCGTTGAGGGCACCAAGCCGAGCGACCCCACGCCGCCGGAGAACCTGGAACAGGTTAAGCAGGAACTGGACGACCTCATTCGCCAGCAAAACGCGCTCATGGCCGAAACCAAAAAATTGGAAAGCTACCGCGCGGCCAGGCGCCGCAAATCGTTCTTCCGCCGCCTGGCCGATTTCTGGCGCACCGAAAACAAAGACGGAAAGGAACGGTAGCATGGCCGTCAAAACGCTTTTTCCCGTTACCCGCATCCATGAGCCCATCCGAGTAGATGTAGACGTCCAGGGCGGCAAAGTCGTCGATGCCTGGATTGGCGCCAGCCTGTTCCGCGGCTTCGAGACCATTCTCACCGGTCGGGACGTGCGCGATGCCCCGTTGTTTGTCCAGCGCATCTGCGGCATCTGTTCCAGCGCCCACGCCGTCGCTGCCGCTGCGGCGCTTGCTAACGCCTGTCGCGTCCAGCCCACCCCCGCCGGGCAGTACTTGATTAGTCTCATCATGGCCGCCGATTTTCTGCAAAACCACCTGCGTCATTTTTATCTCCTCGTGCTGCCCGACTATGTGACCGGGCCGGACATCGCGCCGTTTTTTCCGCGCCCCAAAGGCGACTTTCGCCTGCCCCAAAAACTCAACGACGAGATTTTCAGCCATGTGCGCCACGCCCTCGACCTGGCCGCCCGCGCCCATGAAATGATGGCCCTGTTTGGCGCCAAGGCGCCCCACCAGCAGACCATTATGCCTACCGGCGTGACCGAGCGGGCTGCCACCGAACGGCTGATGGCCTATGGCGCTATCCTGCGCGAAATTAAAGAATGGGTAGAAAAGGTCTACCTGCCGGACGTGCTAACCATCGCCGAGTACTATCAAGACTATTTCACCATCGGCCGGGGCTATGGCCATCTCATGTCCTACGGTGGTTTTCCCGAACCGGTAACCGGCCAGCAAACCTTTCCCGCCGGCATGGTGGAAAACGGCGGTCTACCCCAGCCCCTTGACCCGGCCCGCATCACCGAAAACATTCACTACGGCTGGTATCGCGACGACCGGGAAAACCGTCACCCCACCGAAGGCCGTACCATTCCCGCCCCGGAAAAGTCAGAAGCCTACTCGTGGAGCAAGGCGCCGCGCTACGGCGCCCTGCCGGTCGAATCCGGCCCGCTGGCCCGGGCGTGGATCAGCGGCGAGTACCGGCGCGGCATCTCGGTCATGGACCGCCTGCTCGCCCGGGCCAGAGAAGCGCTCAAAATCTGCCAGGCAGCCCAGGGCTGGCTGGAGCGGATAACTCCCGGCGCGCCCACCCTGGCGCCCTATACCCCGCCGCCCCAAGGCGAAGGCGTTGCCCTGATGGAAGCCATGCGCGGCGCGCTGGGGCACTGGCTGCGCTACCAGGACGGCAAAATCAGCCATTACCAGGTCGTCACGCCGACGGCCTGGAATTTCTCGCCCCGGGACAATCTGGGCCAGCGCGGCCCGGTCGAGCAGGCCCTCATTGGCACTCCGGTCGCCGACCCGGACAGCCTGATTGAAGTGGGCCGCGTCATCCGCTCCTTTGACCCCTGTTTCACCTGCGCTGCCCACCTCATTACCGCCCCGCCGGACAAAGTAGTGATTGTTTGAACCACAAAAATACCCCGGCCGGGACTTCGCCGTCCCCCCGGGGTATTGCTTTTTCTTATCCATAAATATTCTGCTTATCCAACAACTTCACCAAGCTTGCCACATCATAGACCGGAGCCTGGCAAGCGAAGTTCTGACAGATATAGGCTGTAGCCCGACCATCTTTCGCCGTCTTGTCAATCGCATAGGGAAACAGCTTAGCAATATCTTCGCTGCCAGCGTGGAAGACAACGACAGCGCCTGGGACAAAACTTTCCTCCGCCGCCTTTAGCATGGCCTGGGTAGTAGGGTCACTGGCCTCACCGGCAATTACCACATGCAGGGGTGGCGTGAGATACAGTTGCAATGCCATCATATAGAAACTGTACCCGGCCGGATAGCGGCTAACGGCTGACGAAAACGCCGCCAGTGTTTGCTCCGCCAGCAGTGCGTACTCCTCCCGCTCCGTCAGCCGGGAAAGCTTGATTAGCATCGCGGCCGCAACAGAATTGCCTGACGGCAAAGCGCCGTCATAGATTTCTTTAGGACGGACAATCAGCTCTTCATTGTCAATGCCGGTAAAGAAAAAACCGCCGCCCTCCTCATCCCAAAACAGCGCTTTCATCTGCTCGGCCAACACCAGCGCCTTTTCCACATACTCCGCCGCATAGGTGGTCTGATACATTTCTAATAGTGCCCACAGCAGAAAGGCATAGTCGTCAAGCTGCGCCAAATGCGCCGCCTCACCGTCCCGATAGCGTGCTAGCAGGCGACCGTCAGGCCGGACAAGCTGGCGGTAAATGAAACTAAGAGCCTTCGCGGCGGCGTGACGGTATTTGGCCTCTCCAGTGGCGCGGGCAGCTTTGGCCATGGCCGCGATCATGAGGGCATTCCAGGCTGTCAGCACCTTGTCATCTTTGAAGGGATGAATCCGTTTTTCCCGCAGGTTGTAAAACGTTATTCGGCATCTTTCCAGCAACTGGGCCAATTCCTGCTCAGTCATATTATGTCTGGCTGCAACCGTCCTCAGGTCTTTGCCTATATAGTTCATGATGCTTTGGCCGTGTTCAAAATTGCCGGCAGGCGTAATATCATAGAAGTCCGCAAATATCTTGCCGTCCTTTTCGCCCAGAAGATCCAGCACTTCGTCATACCGAAAGACGTAAAACTTGCCTTCCACCCCTTCCGAATCGGCATCTTCGGCCGAGTAAAAGCCTCCCTCTAGCGAGGTCATATCCCGCAGCACATAGGTCAAAATCTCTTCGGCTACTTGCCGGAAATCAGCGTTGCCTGTACACTGCCAAGCCTCCAGATAGGTATAGCAGAGAAGGGCATTGTCATAGAGCATTTTCTCAAAGTGAGGGACAAGCCATTTAGCATCCGTGGAATACCGGGCAAACCCGAATCCCAAATGATCATAAATACCGCCCTGGCGCATAGCCTCAAGCGTTGTTTCCACCATAGCAAGGGCCTTTTTTTCACCCTTCTGCCGCCAGTAGCGGAGCAAAAACATGAGATTATGCGGCACAGGAAACTTGGGAGCGGAACCGAAGCCGCCATACCGTTCATCAAATGTTCGTTCGAACTGGGTATAAGCTTGGTCAAGCAGCGCCGCCGTCAGCTGTCCGGGCTGGCCTTTGCCTGCAACATTGGCTTTCAGCGACTCGGCAATCTTGTTACCCTGCCACACTACTAGCTCACGGTTGTTCTGCCACTCCTTATGTACTGACCGCAGCACATCCATCAGCCCCGGCCGGCCCCATTTACTCTCCTTCGGAAAATAGGTGCCCGCAAAGAACGGCTTTTTATCAGAAGTGAGCAGCACCGTCAGCGGCCAGCCGCCGCTCCCCGTCATAGCCTGACAGACGGTCATATAAATTTGGTCAATATCAGGACGCTCCTCGCGGTCAACTTTAATGGAAACAAAATGTTTATTGAGATAAGCTGCCACTTCGTCATCTTCGAAGGATTCCCGTTCCATGACGTGGCACCAGTGGCAGGTAGAGTAGCCTATGCTTAGAAATACCGGTTTGTCTTCTGCCTTGGCTTTGGCGAAGGCTTCCTCGCTCCAAGGGTACCAATCCACCGGGTTGTAGGCATGCTGGAGGAGATATGGGGATTTTTCATTAATTAATCTATTGGGACTTTTGTCCATTAAAACACCTCCAAAATTTCAGTTCCACAACATGACAATTTCATGTTTTTAGTATGTACAAAAAAAGTATCAGCAGTGCTGATACTCAGACTGTCGACAAAGTATTGTCCGGCAGTCTTTTTCAATTACCAACCTTTTCAAATTTAACGGACCCGTCCTAACTCCTACTTCGTGATGGTGATCCTCAAAAAAGTCGGTATTTGTTGATATTTCGTGTACGTGACTGTCTCCAAACAGTATTACTTCACTTGTTACCCCGGCAAAACGGTGATTATGCGAACATAAAACGAAACCCTGGAAAACCAGGGCTTCGCAAAAAAATTTACCATTTCTTATCATCGTCACACTTATCACAAGACTTCTTGCCGCTACAGAAAATATTGATGATGCAGTGGCCATCATGTTTTTTGTCGTCATCCTTGTCATCGTGCTTAAAATCGTCGCAGAAAATGTTTATGACGCAGTTACCATCATGTTTCTTGTCGTCATCCTTGCCGTCGTGCTTCATATCGTTGCAGAAAATGTTGATAACGCACTTGTTATTATCCTTCTTGTCATGACAATTGTCTTTCCAGTCATTTCCTCTGGTATCCTCTCCCATTAGAGCACCTCCTTTCCGTTATATTGTAATTTTATGCAATATATAACCTTAATGTTACAGAGTGCCCCTTAAATCAATAAGACCATGGAAGCCGGCTGCGCAAATATAAAAATGAACCCCCGGAAAAACCAGGGCTTATATAGTGAAACCCACTTTTTTCCCTCCTCAAATATATTTTTTATTAATACATAATATTCGTCGAAGTAAAATAAGGTAATATTACAAATAAATCTCGCGCCTGATAAAAATATCTCCCTAATTGGGGCTATTCTCTTTTACTAAGCTCTTTGTCAATGTAAAGCAGAGCTCCGCTCTTTTCCGGGGATCATTTTTGAGTTTCTCGAAAATTTCGCCTGCCGAAGCTTCTTCTTCCACCTGCTCATTGATGAACCATTGCAGGAAGATCTGCGGCATAATCCTTTTCCGCTAAAGCTATCTCCAGTGCCTTCGCTACTCCAGTGCGTTTCCAATAGCGCAACAGGAACATCAAGTTATGCGGCGCAGGAAATTTTGGCGCGGTCCCAAAACCACCATAGTCAGCATCAGAATAGCGTGTGAATTGCTCGTATGCTTTATCCAATATTTCAGCCGTTAACTTGCCCCTGCCGCGACGGCGGTTCTCAATATCGATCAGCCGCGTGATCCGGTCACTGGAATTGACCAAGGTCTCCCGGTTGGTCTGCCACTGCTCTTTAACCGTGTTGAGATTAGAGATAATTCCGGGCCTACCCCACTTGTTCTCCTTGGTAAAATAGGTGCCGACAAAGAAGGGCTTCTTGTCCGGCGTCATGATGATGGTGAGCGGCCATCCGCCCTGCCCTGTGAGCGCCCTAGCACACTGCCATATAAATATGGCTCCTGTATATCCTGTGCCATGCATTTAATAGACTCCGCAACAAAGCGGCACATAGAATAAGGTCATACACTTTTTCTTATCGTACGGCATATCATATATTACTAAGAATACGGGAGGAATAAGCATGGCTAAGCCCACCTGTTCCCCAGCTAAAGCCAGTTATGGCTGTCACCCTTCATGTATGCCTGATATGGATGAGTGCCCAAATCATCCTGATTTATATTTACTTAGAGACGCCGCAGCGGATGAGCGCGGGGCGATTGCAGACTATCTGACTTGTGCAGCTGAAACTTGTTTAGAGATCTTTTTAGATGTAGCCGAAGATGAAATGCGGCATTATGTGGAAACAATGAGGCTTATATCCCTATTTGATCCGGTACAGGCGGAGATGCTGGAGGAGCAAGACCTAGATTTTCTGGTGATGAAACGGCCAGGTAAACCAAAATGGCCACCTACTAAAAAGGCCCAATATAAACAAGACGTTGAGGTAGTCTCCCCAAATAAAAAAGACCTGCCCGCAATACATTGCTTAACAAAAGCCATCCAAGATGAACTGCATGCGATAAATAAATATCAACGATATATGAACGAAGCCGAAGATCCTCGCGTAAAGAATCATTTTTGCGAACTCATGAACGATGAAAAGGAACATGTCGCAGAATTCACTGCCGCCTTGTTTAAGTTGACTCACGAACCTCTACCAGAGGAAACCGATTGATCAATGAACCATCATTACCAATGGTCCCCTCATATGTGTACCGATCGTTTCATGGTAATAAAATTGATCTCAGAAGACCTAAAGGAAATGCCTAGCTTTCAGCAAGGCACTTCCTTTCGCGTTTTCACCTCAATTTTCGTACCAATTATCCCATGAATAATCCTGCCGGGATTTTTCAGTGCTGGTACTTAGAAATTTCTTGTTTGAAGGAGGCCTTTTGTGTTCATGGACTAGCAGTTTCAGATTTTATGCCAGTGCCAGGGTGGGACGGCAGGTTTTCATTTTTTGCTACTCAGCCGGTGGTACAGACGCCGTGTATATGGCCCAGCGCATTTGTGGCATTTGCTCTACGGCACACGGTGCTGTCGCAAGTTACCTCCTGGACGAATTATACGACAACGACATTGACGAAAACGCCCAGTATTTACGAAACATTATGTTCGCGGCCGATTTTCTACAAAACCATATCCGCCACTTCTACTTCTTTGGATTGCCTGACTTTGTCATCATGCCGAAGCAACCACCTTTTGTGAGCCAAAATTGCTATGACTGCCGCCTCGATGACGAAGATAACCGACGCTTAGCAGGCCATTACATCGAAGCCGTCAAGGCGGCCGAAAAAAGCCACCAGATTTTGGCCCTGTTCGGCGGCAAAGCGCCGCATCAGCATAGTTTCGTGCATGGAGGGGTTGCGGTATCACCTACGGCGGATAAAATTAACCAGGCCGTTGCGCTTAACCGTGATATCCACGATTTTGTCCAACGGTACATGATTCCTGACACCGAGTTAATCGCCCGTTGCTACGAGGACTACTACCATATCGGGAAAACCCCCGGCCGCTTCTTATCTTTCGGCCTATTCCGTTTCGGCCGGAAAAACGACCAAGTACTCTGGAAAGCTGGCGTTCTCGACAATGGCAGGTTAACTCAGCCAGAGCTGAATTTGATACAAGAAGATATCACAAAAGCGTGGTTCGAGCGGGCGAAATGGATGGAGGAAGGAGAAGTACGCCCCGCCCCACGTAAACCAGGCGCCTATACTTGGACTAAAGCCGTACTCTACCGTGGGCAACATTACGAAGGTGGCCCTTTAGCCCGCATGACGATAAACGGTTTTTATAGAGGCGGCACATCCACAATGGACCGAATTGTGGCCCGCTCTTTAGAAACTCTTTTTATAACGGAACTCATGGAAAAATGGTTACATAAGTTAAAACCCGGCAAACCACCGATCAACCAAAAGAAGGAGCTTGTTCGTAGCCAAGCCATCGCCGTAACCGATGCCATGCGCGGGGCGTTACTCCATTGTGCCTATGTTGAAGGTGAACAGGTGGAAAAGTACGATATCATCACCCCGACAGCTTGGAACTTTTCCCCTAAAAACAATTCTGGTAATCGAGGGCCGGCGGAAAACGCTCTTGTCGGCACGGTAATTCCATCTCCCGAGCTCAAGTATGTAATCCCTGGCCGTATCATCCGGTCGTTCGACCCCTGTATTTCCTGTGCCACTCATTTTGTGGAATATCGCACGAACAATGCCAACAAAACGCTTACCGGTAAATCCGTTTAGGAATTGCCTTTGCTTGACATGCCGGCCGTCATACCGTATTGTTTTAGTAGGTTAAAGCCATTCACCGTTTTCGCTGCTTATGTTTCATAATAGCGCATTAACAAACGAGGGATAGCAACCAAGAGAAGGAGCCGCCGGTCATGTGTATAATTTTATTCGCTTATCGTCACCACCCTCGGTATTGGTTGATAATGGCCGCCAACCGGGATGAGTTTTACCGCCGCCCCAGCGCACCGGCTCACTTTTGGCCAGACTGGCCGGCGATACTCGCCGGCCGCGACCTTGAGCATATGGGCACATGGCTGGGCATAACGAAAAACGGCCGCTTGGCGGCACTGACCAATTACCGGGACCCGACCAGCTACCGCCCGGACGCCCTGTCACGCGGCAAACTGGTCAGCGGCTACCTGGGCAGCGACCAGCCGCCACCGGCGTACCTGGCGGCAGTCGACCGCCAGGCCGGTCAGTACAACGGCTTCAACCTGCTGGTCGGCGACACGGCCGGGCTATGGTACTATTCTAACCGGCACAATACCATTATTTCGGTTGCTCCCGGCATCCACGGCCTTAGCAACCACTTGCTGAACACACCTTGGCCGAAAATAGTCGCAGGGCGCCAAAAACTGGCCGCTTGCTTGGCAGCCGACGACGTCGAGGAGGACAATCTCTGGGACATTCTCGCCGACAGACAGCCAGCGCCGGATCATGAGCTGCCTGCGACCGGCGTCAGTTTGGAGCTTGAACGCGCCTTTTCGCCTATATTTGTCGCTACCCCGGACTACGGCACCCGCACGGGCACCCTGCTGCTGATTGACTATGCCGGCAATGTCCGGTTCCTGGAAAAGACCTATTCTCCCGCCGGGGACAGCATCGCAACCAGGGAATATAGCTTTAAGCTGCGGCAGCGGCCGCAATAAAAAAATTCGGCGAGACTTTGCCATCCCGCCGGGTACTGTTAGCATGACCGCCGTATTTTGGGACGGAAAAAGTTTAGTGCGCAGCGATAAATTTATCAAGCTCGGCATGCCACTCATCCGGCTCGAAAGTCCCCGGGAAAGTATCTTCCCCGAACAAAAGGTCAACTATATACCGGGGTTTTTTACCGCCGATGTACATGGCTTTACAACAGGACACGCAATATACGACCACATCTTCAACCGGCATTTCGGCCGCCCGCTTTTTCATCTGCTCTTTTACCTGCTCCACCGGCAGCACCCCGTAGTAACTGTCGCCGCAGCAAGTGCCCTCTGTCCGCGTCTTAGCCGGTTCCACAACATTTATGTTCATTTTCTTGAGTAGCGTCCTAATCGCGTTATGAACTCTTTCCTGGTGGCGGGTGGGACAAGCGTCCAGTATCGTCATGCTTTTCCCCTGGTAATCAGGGAACTGGAACGCCTTGCTTTCGGTCAGCACTTCCCAAAGCGATACTGTAGTTATGCCCTCATAAAGCTCCCGATACCGCCTGTCGCATCCTGGACAGGTGTTTATCACCTGGGTGCCTGCCGGCAGCTTCGGTTCATGCCGGCAGCAAAGCAAATGTTCCTCAATGTCGCCTAAATCTTGGTTTAAAAATTCAAACATTTTTTTGCCAAGCTGCGGCTTGTATATCATCAATGCGCAGCCGGGCGCAAACACTTTTTTCATGTCATACCTCCGCGTTGCGTTATAGTATTATAAAAACATCTTACCATATCAAAGGCAGCATTTCGTCCTGAATTTTGCTAACTAATTTTTATCATTAGCCATTGAAAACCCGCCGGCATAGTAGGGAGACAAAACGCAAAAAATATTGACACTTAACCAAAAATGCTATATATTGATTTTGAAACATATTTCAAAAACACGAAAGGAGCGCCATGGGTCGTCCACACAAAGAACGCCGCATCGAACAACTCCCACCCGTTACCCACTACAAACCTGCCGGTGTACCGCTCAGAAATATCACTGAAGAAATGGTAATAACGGTTGAAGAAATGGAAGCCATGCGCCTGGCTGACATCGAACAGCTTGACCAGGCAACCGCTGCCGAACGCATGGACATATCACCCGCCACTTTCAACCGGCTTTTAAGCAGTGCACACAAAAAAATTGCGACTGCGCTCTGGCAAGGTTATGCCTTACGCATCGAAGGCGGCAATTTCCGCATTGCCGGCCAACGTCCGTCGGGCCGTTTTGTCTGTCAGGCATGCGGCCACCAATGGGCGGCTCCGCGCGGCCACGGACATTGCGGACGCCATACAACTTGTCCGGCCTGTCTGTCGCCAAACGTCAGCCGTCAACAATAATCTTTTTTTAACTTTATTATGAAATATATTTCATAAAATAACGAAAGGAGGTGAATACTATGCCTGGCAGCGATGGAACCGGTCCTTTTGGCACCGGCCCGCTTGGCCGCGGTTTGGGCGGCTGTCTGGGGGCTATTACCGCCTTCGGCCGTGGCATAGGCCGCGGGTTAGGCTTTGGCCGTGGCATGGGCCGCGGCTGCGGCATGGGCTTGGGGGGTTGCCGCGGCATGGGCCGCGTGGCCGCCAGCACCCAGGGAGCGTCGGCCATGATGAGCGCCGAACAACTGCAAATGATGGCCGACCAGCTGGAAAAGCGGGCAGCTTACCTACGCAGCCTGACCAACAAATCCACTCAAGAAACGGCGGAAGAAAATAAATAATCTTCTGCCGTTTAGCGGAGGTATTGATGTGATTATCAGTATTGCCAGCGGCAAGGGAGGGACTGGCAAGACCTCCCTTGCCCTCCTTCTTGCCAGCGTCCGCCCCGGCGTAACCGTCGCCGATTGCGACGTGGAAGAGCCCAACTGCCATTTGCTCTTATCTCCCGCGTGGCAGGACAATGACACCAATATCAGCGTAATGACCCCGGTGCTTGATGTCGGCCGTTGCACTGGCTGCGGCCGCTGCAGCGAAGTCTGCTTGTTTAATGCTATTGCTATCGCTGGCGGCAAGGCGGTAATCTTTGACGAACTTTGCCACAGCTGCGGCGGTTGCCTCCTTGCCTGCCCCACATCCGCCCTGACTGAAGGTACGAAAACCATTGGCGTCATCAACTCCGGGATGGCTTCCGTCTTCCCCGGCGTCCAGTTGGTAAGCGGCCACCTGCGAGTAGGCGCGCCTAGTGCCACACCGCTCATTAAAGCGGTAAAAAAAGCATTAGCCGCACAGGCCGGCGACATCATTGTCGATTGTCCGCCCGGCACCGCTTGTGCGATGGTAGCGGCGGTAGCTGGCAGCGACGTGTGTTTGCTGGTCACCGAACCCACTCCGTTTGGCCGCCATGATCTGGAACTGGCGATTGGTATTGTCCGTCTGCTTAACTTGCCAGCTGGAGTTATTATCAACAAAAGCGATCCGACCGCCGACCACATCATCGAGGATTTGTGCCGCGAACACGCGCTGCCAGTTATCGCCAAGCTGCCATATAGCCCGGATTTCGCCCGCCACTACGCGGCTGGCCGGATTAGTCAGGAATTTGCCGCCATCGCCAGCCAAATTTGGGACTGGCTTGCGGCCGCGAAGGAGGCATCCGCATGCAAGAACTTGTCATCGTAAGCGGCAAGGGCGGTACCGGCAAAACCAGCATCGCGGCGGCACTAGCCTATCTGGCTCCGCACAAAGTCATTGCCGACTGCGACGTTGACGCCGCTAACTTTCATCTTATTGCCGGCGCCGCCGAGCGGGAAGCGCATGGGTTTACCGCCGGGTTTGAGCCAGAAATTGACCAAACACGCTGCACGAACTGCGGTGTGTGCACCCGTCTGTGCCGGTTTGACGCCATCACCAGCGGCACGCTCTCATCGCCGCTAGACTGTGAGGGCTGCGGCGTGTGCGCCTTCAACTGTCCCCAGCACGCCATTGCCATGCGGGAAAAAGAAGCTGGCCATTGGTTTATCGCCGATACCCGCCTGGGCCTGCTCGTGCATGCTAAGTTGGGGCTGGCGGTGGAAAACTCGGGCAAACTGGTAAGTAAGGTTCGCCAAGAAGCGAAAAAACTCGCTACCGCTCATAAATATCCGTTAATCATCACCGACGGTCCGCCTGGTATCGGCTGCCCGGCGATCGCGGCCATTTCCGGCGCCAGTCTGGTCTTAGCCGTTGTGGAGCCCACGCTGCCCAGCCGGCATGATCTCAAGCGGCTGGCCAGCCTGGTTAAACATTTTCAGTTGCCGCTTGCCGTTTGTATCAACAAAAGCGACTTGCATACAGAAAACACCAATGCCATCGCTGCCTGGTGCGCCGATGCCGCTATCCCCGTCGTTGGCCGCATCCCCTACAGCGATGCGTTCCGGACAGCGGTAAACCAAGGCAAAACCGTCATGGACACTGACGATACCAGCGTAAAAGAACCGCTAACGTCCATGTGGCGCAATCTGGCAGCAATGCTGGGTATAGCCGACAGGAGCAACACGTCGTTTTTTTGGTCGCGCTGGCTAAGCAAATTTAAACAATGGTGAAAGTGAGGGGTATATGATGAAAATCGCCGTTACTGCCCATGGCCAAGACCAAAATGCAACCGTTGACAGCCGCTTTGGGCGAGCGAACTATTTTGTCGTTTATGATCAAATAGCAGGCAGCTGGTCATACCACGACAATACCCAAAACCTGGAGACTGCCCACGGCGCCGGCATTCAGGCGGCGCAAAACCTCATAAAAACCGGCGCACAAGTCCTGATTACCGGCAATGTTGGGCCAAAAGCCTTTAAAGTGCTGTCAACCGGCGGCGTCAAAATTTATTCGGTCGGCAATGCCTCATCTACTGTCAGCGAGGCAATTAAGCTGTTTAACGCCGGTGAGCTTCCTGAAATCGCCGCGCCCAATGCGCTGGAAATCAAAAAATAAAGTAGAGTGAAAGGGGAAAATATTATGTCGTTAGAAAAAACAGAAAAAATTGCTGTCCCGACCGCCGGGGGTAAACTTTGCGCCCATTTTGGCCATTGCGAACAATTTACCTTTTTCACGATCAGTGACGGAAAAGTAATTGCCCAAGAAACGTTGACCCCGCCGCCGCATGCTCCCGGCATCATCCCAAATTGGCTGGCCGGCCAGGGATGCAGCCTGCTGCTGGCCGGCGGCATTGGTGAAACCGCTCAACAAATTCTCACGCAAAGAGGCGTTAAAGTATTATGCGGCGCACCGTCGGCACCGCCCGAAGAAGTTGTCAGTCTTTATCTCGAAGGTAAGCTGACTAATAAACATAATGTCTGCGATCACGGCCACCATGGTCATGGCTGCGGCCATTAGAATTAAAATAAATTAGCCACCAATAGTTTTCCCGCCAGAGGCTATTAGCTTGCCGCGCGCACATAAAATACCCCGACGAGACTTTGCCGTCCCACCGGGGTATTGTTTTTTTACAGGATCTTGCTTAAAAACTGCTTGGTCCGGTCGTTTTACGGATTGGTAAAGAAGGCGCCGGCGGCGGCTTTCAATCCGCAATGCGCTTTTCGCCGGTAATGGCCTGGATGGGCCGGATATCCTGGGTCACTTCCAGCGTGCCCAGGTATTCGCCCTTTTCGTCGCGCACGGCATAGTAGCGGATCAGCACATACTTGCCGGCAAAGTGTAGCCAAAAGTCCTCGTGGTCCTTGCGGCCGCTTTTGAAGTCGTCCACCAGCTTCTCGACAATGTGGACGCTGGCCGGCGGGTGGCAGTTTTCGACCCGCCGACCGATAACCGTGCGGGTGCGGGCAAAAATGCGCTCTTGGGTCGCGGAAAAAAACTTGACGACATCGTTTTTGTCGACAAAGGTTATGTCTACCGGGAGGTGGGTAAAAATCCGCTCAATTTCCTGCGGCGTCAGCATGCCGGTCGAAAAACGAATATGGTCCCGGCTGCCGCTATCGGCGATCGTCTCCCGGTCCTGCACACTCTCCCGCACCGGCTTCCAGCCTTGGGCCGGTTCGATAAGACAATAGCCGATTTCATCGCTATCCACCAGGATTTGCTGCCATTCGTCCTCGGCCAGCGTCTCCAGCGCCATGGGAAAGAGGATTTTTTCTTCCTTGAAAATCATCTCTTTGAGATGGTGAACCGCCTCTTCCACTTTGGCAATCAGTTCATCCTTGCGGTCGGGCCGGAAGTTTACGGCCACCGCTTTGGCGGCCTTCAAGCGCTGCCGGTTTTCGTCGTCCACGCCCCACATCACTTTGGGCGGACCGGTAATTTCATATTTCTCTAGATAGGGAAAGAGCAGGTTTTCCTTGCGGCTGTAGTGTTTGTCCACATCCCCCAGGAGGTTTAGCTTCTCCGCCAGTTTAAGAGCTAACGGCCCGGCGGCCTCGGCCGGAGTGCGGCGTAGTTCGTCCACTAGCGGAGCGATTTCAGTGTCCATCACCTTTTCCAGGGCCCGGTTCTCTTCCTTAAAGGTATGAACCGGGTGGCCCGGCGCCGTTTCCGGTTCGGCCGACCGCTTTAGTGCGTCGCGAAAGACAGCGGCATGAACATCGCATAGCCGCTGCACTTCTTCGATTGGCAGCCCTTCATTGATAAGCGACTGCTCAATGAGGGACAACTCGCCCGGTGCCAGGTTCCGCACCAGTTTATCGAAACGGGCCTTGACCTCTTCCACCGGCCGGCCGGCATGGAGATCCATAATAATCTCGCGGATGGCTTGTTTGCGGTATTCGCGGTTGTTGATCAGCTCACTCATGACGACTCCTCCCTGGTTTAGCCCTGCGGTATCAACTACAGTGTATCCATAATTTCGACCATTCATGGGCAGCAGCGGTTCGGTAAATTTATCCACGGCGAACTAAGTCGCGGCATTCTCAGCGACCGGAAAAGCAATCCGGGTAAAAAACGCCACAGCATAAAAAAGACTCCTTGCCATCGCAAAGAGTCTTCATTCTGCCGTTAGTTGGCCGCTTCCGACGAAGGCATTGCCTCGGTCTCTTCTTCCTCCTCGGCCCGCAGGTGCGCCAGATACCGCTCGGTCTCGCTGACGACAACACCGGACAAGCCCAGCAGGGCGACCAGGTTTGGCAGCGCCATTAGCCCATTGACAATGTCGGCAATAAGCCAGATGGCCTCGAGTTTAATAAACGCGCCGGCCGCCACCAGGGCAATGAATGTCCAGCGGTATGGCTTAATACCCTTAACGCCGAACAGATACTCGCAGCAACGTTCGCCATAATAGTTCCAGCCGAGAATAGTCGTAAAGGCAAACAGCACCAGGCCCACGGTGAGAACATAAGGACCGGCCACCGGGAAGGCGGCGGCAAATGCCTGCTGCGTCAACGCGGCGCCCTTGAGGCCGCCGTTCCAGGCGCCGGTGACAATCAGGACCAGCCCGGTCATAGTACAAATAATAATGGTATCGATGAAAGTACCGGTCATGGAAATAAGCCCTTGTTCCGCCGGCCACTTGGTCTTGGCCGCCGCGGCGGCAATCGGGGCGCTGCCCAGGCCCGACTCGTTGGAGAACACGCCGCGGGCCACGCCGCTCCTAATGGCCATCATGACCGTGGCGCCGAGAAAGCCGCCGGTTGCCGCCGTGCCGGTAAAGGCGTTGGTAATTACCAGCTGCATGGCTTCCGGCAGCCGGTCGGCAAACACGGCCAGCACGCCTATACACGTCGCTACATAGAACACGGCCATAAACGGTACGATTTTGGTGGAAACATTGGCGATGCTTTGCAGACCGCCTAAGGTAATAAGGGCCACCAGCAAGGTAATAATCCCGGCCGTAATGGGCACAGGCACGCCGAAAGCCAGTTGTACGCTGTCAACGATGGCATTGACCTGGGGAAAAGTGCCGATGCCAAAGAAGGCGACCAAAACGCCGCTGGCCGCGAACAGCACGGCAAGGGGACGGTAGCGCATGCCAAGCCCCTTCTCGATGTAGTGCATCGGACCGCCGGCGATTTCCCCGTTGGCATCGACGGACCGGAACTTCACGGCCAGCAGCCCCTCGGCATATTTGGTGGCCATGCCAAAAAAGGCGGCCACCCACATCCAAAAGAGCGCTCCCGGTCCGCCGCCATAAATGGCCGTCGCCACGCCGATAATGTTCCCGGTGCCGACCGTAGCCGCCAAAGCGGTACACAAGGCGCCGAAGCTGTTGACATCACCGTCGCCGTCGTTTTTGGCGGAAAAAATGAGCCTGAGCGCCAAAGGCAGCCGCACAACCTGCAAAAGCCGCAACCGAATGGTCAGCAGTATGCCGGTGCCGACAAGCAAGATAAGCAGCGGCGGCCCCCACACAAAACTATCAATTTCATCCAGTAATTTTAGCCAATCCATTGTCACCATCTCCTTTTATCGTAGAAAAATAAAAAGAGCCAAATCCTGCGATTTGACTCTGGTGACAAGACGCGATGAAAATGCAAATGCCAAACGACCGGTCAGTTTGGCCTGCCGTGCGTCTCTGTCCTTTTGCCTGAGAGATTTAGCGGACAGCCGCAGCTGTTCGCATTGCCCCTTCGGCGCCCTTTTGCAGGGTCTCTCCAGAGTCCCGTCCGCTAACGGTTCCCGCTTTTAAAAAAGCGCCTGAGAGTTTTACTCCTTCGGCGGGCCTTACGGCCGCTCTTCCGTTTAGCATCATCCGGCAGTATTTAGTTATTCAGATAACAAGTATTATTCTAGTGGACAATTGTCCAAAAATCAATAGCAACCCCTGTTTTCCCAAAATTCAGTTTTACATCTCTACCCATGGCGTGTAAGCCCCAGACAGCTATTCCGGCAGGCTGGCAAGGTGCTGCTTTACCCGCGCCCGCAGTTCATCCTCATCAATCCCGAAATCGGCTTCGTCTTCCGCGTCATCAAGGGCAAACATCTCGTTTTCCATGCTAACTTGGTCAAAAATCTCATACTCTTCGTCGGTAAGCTTATCCTCCACTTCATCGTAGGCCTCGTCGAATGCTTCGACATAATCGGCGGCATCCATTTCGCGTGCCAGGAAGGACAGGCAAAGCGCTTTTAATCGTTGTGCTTCAGTGGTCATTGGCAACATCTCCTTCAGGGTTTTTGTCTGGGACCAAGCTTTTTCCCTTTAATTATTTCCCAAAGACGCCTTATAATGCTTAACTGTACAAGCAAGGCTACTCTTATCGACATTTCAACAAAGAAGCCGCCTTTTCCTATCGTCCTTTGGCGCAATGAGCCCAAACATCTTTTACTGGACGTAAATATTGGCTAAACGACAGGTACCGGGATTTTGCGGCTACGGCAATATTTCACGCCGCATTAATTGTTTTTACAGAAAAAGGAACCAGGCAAATCGGCGTAGAAATCAAAAATAACTTCATTAAATATTGTTCGGTTATAAGGGGAGGAATATTTACGTTTTTTAAACCCTTCCATCTCGAAGAAGCGACAATAAGCGACGTACATCAAGCGTACTTGTCGGGTAACTTAACCGCAGTAGAACTGATCCAATGGTATTTGCGGCGGATTGACGCTTACGACAAGCAGGGTCCGAAGTTAAACTCCGTCATTTACATTAACCCCAAAGCGTTAGAAGAAGCAGCCGCACTGGACGCAAAACTGGCAACTGCCGGCAAACTTGCCGGCCCCCTGCACGGCATCCCGGTCCTGCTCAAAGATAATGTCAACACTAAAGACATGCCGACCTCGGCCGGGTCGTTAAGCCTTGAGGGCTACGTGCCGCCTGAGGATGCGTCCATTACCAAAAAGCTGCGTAACGCCGGCGCAATTATTCTCGCGAAAGTAAACCTCCATGAATTTGCCATATGGGGCGAAACCATCAGCTCTATTCTCGGCCAAACGTTGAACCCTTATGACTTGAACCGCACCCCCGGCGGTTCGAGCGGCGGAACGGGGGCGGCGCTTGCCGCTAACTTCGGCCTGCTCGGCCTCGGTACTGACACGGTAAACTCCATCCGTTCCCCCGCGTCCGCCAACAACATCGTCGGCATCCGCCCCACCCTCGGGCTAATAAGCCGCGCCGGCGTAGTCCCCTATTCTTTTACCCAGGACGTCGTTGGCCCGATGGCGCGCACCGTTGCCGACGCAACGAAAATGCTCAATGTATTGGTCGGTTATGACCCGGCGGACGAAGCTACCGCCTGGAGCATTGGCAATGCCGAAAAAGACTATACTGTCCATTTGCACGCAAGCGGCCTGCAAGGCAAGCGCATTGGCATCCTGCGCAGCTTTTTCGGCAAAGACCCGGTTCATGCGGAAGTAAACAAAGTTGCCAACCGGGCGGTTGAAGAGCTAAAATCATTTGGTGCGACCGTCGTAGACCTTGACACTCCTGACCTTGATGCGGGGAAAATCGCCGCCGAAATCAGTGTGCATCTCTATGACCTCAAACCTCACCTCAACGCTTACCTTTCCGCTCCGAACGCCAATACGCCCGTAAAATCGCTTGAAGAGATCATTAAATCCGGCAAGTATCACCCCGGCATCGACGCCAACCTTAAACAGGCCCAAGCGCTGGAACATGACGACCAATACCGCATTCGCCTGCTTAAACGCGCTGCCCTACAGCAGCGGGTAATGAAAATCATGGCCGATAATAATTTGGATGCCATAATGTTCCCCCACCAAAAGCGGCTGGTCGTTCCCACCGGCGGCCATGTGCAGGTCGACCGCAACGGCAGCCTCGGCGCGGTCACCGGCTTTCCTTCCATCGTCGTCCCCGGCGGCTTCTCCCCGCCGACTGAAACCGCCAAAATCGGCGTCCCGATCGGCATCGAATTTCTCGGCCGTCCTTGGAGCGAAGGAATACTTATCGAAATCGCCTACGGCTACGAACAAGGCGCCAGACACCGCAAACCGCCGCTAACCACCCCGCCGCTGCCTGGGGAACCGTAGGTTGTACCGCCTATTTGGCGGTTTTTTCTTACTCTGCTTGTAACCAAGTTCTTGCCTGGTCAAACTGCTACTATATAATATCTCCATGATGTCCTCAAGGGCACTACGAAAATGTTGGCGCCGCTCTTGGCATACTAACCGGTAAAACTTATAATTTAATGTAAAAATCCGCGGAGGTATTCTGCATGTTCGGATTAAATAAGGAAATCGCCCTTGTTGTTTTCAGCGGGGGACAGGACAGCACTACCTGTCTGTTTTGGGCCATGAAACATTTCAAGGGGGTTGAAGCGGTCACGTTTGATTACGGGCAGCGGCACCGGGCAGAAATTGAATGCGCGCAAAAAATCGCCGCCGAACAAGGTATTTCACATACCATTCTCGACCTGTCTTTATTAAACCAGCTTGCGCCCAGCGCGTTGACGCGCAAGGATATTGAGGTCCGGGTCGGGGAAAACGGCAGTCTGCCGACAACTTTCGTGCCGGGACGCAATCTCTTGTTTTTATCGTTTGCCGCCGTGCTCGCCCGCCAAAAAAACATCCGGCATATCGTTACCGGGGTCTGTGAAACCGATTTCAGCGGCTATCCTGACTGCCGGGACGCATTTATCAAATCGCTTAATGTTACTATCCAGCTGGCAATGGACTACCAGTTTGTCATCCATACACCCTTAATGTGGCTTAATAAAGCGGAAACCTGGCAGCTGGCCGACGAACTCGGGGTACTGGATTATATCCGCACCAACACGCTTACATGTTATCACGGCGTTATCGGCGACGGCTGCGGCCAATGTCCGGCGTGCCGGTTGCGCGCCGCCGGGCTGGCAGCATACTTAGAGCAGAAAGGAAGGACGAAATAATGCGCCAGCCTACCGTGCGTACCACCAAAATCTTTACGTTTGACGCCGCCCATTTCCTGCCCGGCCATCAGGGCAAATGCGCCAATATGCACGGCCACACCTACCGGTTGGAGGTAACGGTGGAAAGAAAAGCCGGCGGCGTCGCCTCAGGCGGGCCGGAAGACGGCATGGTCATCGATTTTGGCCGGCTGAACGCAATAATTAAAGAACAGATTATCGAAAAGCTTGATCATAAAATATTGAACGAATGTTTCCCGTTCCGCCCTACGTCGGAAAATATGGCCCTGTACATCTTTGATTATCTGAACACCGCCCTTGCAAGCGACGACGTTAAGGTCGTCCGGGTTGTTTTGTGGGAGACCCCTACCTCATATGCGGAGGTTTCGGTATGAGCGCGGTAGTTTACCCGGTCATTGAAATATTTGAAAGCATTCAGGGGGAAGGCACGCATATGGGAATGCCGGCAGCCTTCATCCGGCTGGCCGGCTGCAACCTGCGGTGCAAATGGTGCGATACCGCGAACGCTTTTGATCTCAAAAACGCAACATACCTCGCGCCCTCCCACATTGTCGCCAAAATAAAGCAAAAGCTGGTGGTAATTACCGGCGGCGAGCCGACGCTCCATGACCTTAAACCGCTTGTCGCCGCACTACATGAACGCGGCAAATATGTTGCCGTGGAAACAAACGGCACCAACCCCATTCCCGAGGAATGGGGCATTGACTGGATTACCGCTTCGCCCAAGCCGGGCAGCGGCTATCTGCTGGCCTGTCAGGCGGACGAGCTCAAGTATGTCGTCGATGACGAGTTTACCCTCGACTGCGTTGCCTATGACGCCGTCCCGCCCGGCCGCATCTTCTTGCAGGTGGAAAGCGGGCGGAAAGAATCGGCGCAAAAAGCGTTCGCCCTGGTCATGAAAAATCCCGAGCGCGGGCTGCGGCTCGGGATCCAACTGCATAAAATATTGGGAGTGGAATGAGCAGAGCCCAGCTTAGCGCAAGGCGGCCAAGTGCTGCGCCACCCTTTCTCGTAGCTCTTCTTCGTCCAGCGTGAAATCGGCGTCGTACTCTCCGTCATTAGCACCGGCCATCTCGTTTTCTTCACTAATCTGGTCAAAGATCTCGTATTCCTCGTCGCTGAGCGCGTCCTCAACCTCCGCGTAGGTTTCGGCGAACGCTTCGAGATAGTCGAAAATGTCGATTTCTCGGTTCAGGAAATCCAGGCATAACGCCTTAAGTTTTTCGGCTGCGGCAGTCATTAAGAGCATCTCCTTCTGGAAAAGTGGAAATCGGTAAGCGGAAAGTAACAACGTCAGTTTAAGATTGGCTACTAGTAACAAACATTTGATACTCGTTTTCTTTAAAGCCGAAGACAACAGTTTGGCCATCGGTCACTATGGGCCGCACCATGATGGTAGGGTTGGCCTGTAATAGGTTGACAATCTCAGCTTCGCCCATAACGGCAAGATCTGGTTTGAGCTTTTTGTACCCTTGGCTTTTCGTGTTTACCAGCCGCGCCAGTTCCACGCCGCCGCGCTCGGCCAATTGCCTGAGTTCTTTCTCGGTCGGCGGTTCTTTGGCAATATTGCGGAAGACAAACTCCACACCCTGCTGTGAAAGCCACGCTTTCGCCCTCCGGCAGGTTTGTCAGTTGGGCACGCAATAAAAAGTAAGCATTTTGCTCAACTCCTTTGGGTTTTATGCCAATCCCGTGCTTTTATTTTGCCATAAACCGGCATAAAATTAAACTTAAAGGTGGTGTCGGTAATGAACTGGTTTGACTTTATCTTCCGCATATTTGTTTTCTGTATTTCATTACCGTTTGGCGCTGTTTTCGCCCTTATCCCAGCGGCTTTTGGCGGCGAAATTCTCAGCCAAATCGGAATACCTCTAGACTGGGGCAGATGGATAATTGGCATCATTGCGACCTTATGGTTTTGTTTGTATATGCAAGCACAAATCTTTCCGTCCGAAGCGGAAATCGAAGAATTAATCAAAAACCCGGAAAAACTCGAGACAGACCATCAAGCACGACAAACAAATGCCAGCCCCCTGATCTGGTTTTTGCTCGGCTACTGGTTTAGCAAAAAGTAAAATATCACTATCAGCCATAGCGAAACTGCATACTACCTAAATATATTCAAAGCAATAAGAGTGACAAACGCTGCCGCGATTATGAGTGCAGTCGACATAAAAAAATACTTGGCAATGCCGACGATTATATCAAACATGGCACCCCACCTCATACTTATTGGGCGCAGCTGCCATCAGCCGGGCAGGCTAGCTAAGCCCGCTCCGGTATCGGCTCGTCACAGGCAGCCGGTTCTTTCATAAATAAGGCCAATACAAAAGCCGCCACCGGCAACACCGTCAAAACGTCAAATACAATTGGCAAACCGTAACTGTCGGCCACCCGGCCCAAAGCCAGCACCCCCATCGCACCCAGCCCTACGCTGAACCCGATGGTTAGCCCCGAGGCCATGCCCACGTTGCCGGGGAGCATGTTCTGAGCCAACACCAGGCTGCTGGCAAACGCCGCCGACAACAGCGCACTGGCAACAACCAAGACGACAAACACAATCCAGCCTTCTACCGACTTAAACATAAACAGTAATACCGACACCGGCAGAATCGACCAGACCATGACTCGTTTGCTGCCCAAACGGTCACTCAAGATGCCGCCAAACAACGTCCCCACCGCCCCACCGGCAAGATATACGGTAAGCAGCGAACTGGCATAGAGCGGATCGCCATGCAAAAACGAAACATAGTAGAGAGGCAAGAAAGTGCTTATCCCAGCGGTGACTGTCGCCCGCAGAAAAACAATCCCCAAAATGATCAGTACCGGCGAGCTAACGGCCGCCTTGAGGCCACCGGCAACCGCTACCCGGTCCGGCGACTGGCGCGGTAGCAGTTTGGTTAGCCTATATAGCAATACGGCCAAAACGATAAACGGTAACAGATACAGGAGCAAGCGGTCGGCACGGTCATCGGCCAATAAAAAGGCCATAAATAGCGACCCGACGGCAAATCCGGCGTTGCCGCCAACGGCAAACAGACTTACTCCCTTTCCTTTGGCTGCGCCACTCAGGCGATTGGCACTTTTGGCCCCCTCGGGGTGAAACGCTGCCACCCCAAAGCCACAAAGCGCAGTAAAAGTGAGTACCAACCAATAAGCCGGCGCCAGCAGCGAAGCCACCATGGCCGCCCCAGAAAGGAAACAGCCGGCCGGCATCAGCCAGGGCCGGGATTTGCGGTCGGTAAAATATCCGAATAGCGGCTGACTGACCGACGAAGTTAAATTTTGCACCAGCGCAATGGCACTTACCTGCGCATAGCTCAAACCAAATTTGGCTTTAAAATACGGCAATGCTACCAATAATGCACCTTGTGACAGATCGGTAACTCCGTGAGCAGCAGATAAAAGAAAAAGCGGCCACATCGACACACCACCTCCAGGATTTTACAAACGGTAACGATATTATAAGCCTGGAGCAAGTAGCTGTCAATGCATCCCCTCACCTCATGTCCCTAAAACTGCCATAACCTTCACCGATTGCACCCTTCAGCGAGTCGGGGGGCGGCTTCTTTAGCACCCATTTCAATCAGGTTCTGCATGAAGTAATGCCCGACCATCTCATGGATAAGCGTTGATGGATCGGCTGTTTCAAACAGCGTTATTACGGCGCGGCCTTCTTCGTTCCAATGGATTGAACCCTTGGGACTATTGTTAGTGTAAAATTACTGTAGGATTTTTGAGGAAGAAAAAAGAAGAAGACATCACCATCCTTCGACGGGATGAGTAATCCAAAAAGATTACCCAGGGGTGATGTCTTCATGACAGTATTTATTCGATATATCAAAGAGGTTATCCTTTCGAAGTTGGAAGAAGACGAGAAAGAATTTGAGCGTTTATTGTATGAGATGGATTTTCAGAAATTTGAGCGGCTGTTACAAAATAAACTACATGACGTAGGGCGCA
>NZ_FNBU01000030.1 GCF_900102435.1 Sporolituus thermophilus DSM 23256
AAGGGTTACGATGAGCGCGACGTTGTCGCGCTTTGGTAATATGCCGCGACAAATGTCGCGGCCGTAGCCCTTGGCGTTCTTTGCGACCTTTGCGGTTTCAAATTATAGCGCAAGGGTGGTAAGTATAATGGATTCAATCATTCGTGATATTAAGCTCGCCCCGGGGGGGCATGACAAGATTGACTGGGTGAAGGAGCACATGCCGGTGCTCAATGTGCTCAATGAGGAATTGTCCCGGACCAAGCCGCTGGCGGGGAAAAAGGTGGTCGTGACGATGCACCTGGAGGCCAAGACGGCTTATCTTGGTTTGGTGCTGAAAAACGCCGGCGCCGAAGTGACTATGACCGGCAGCAACCCGCTGTCCACCCAGGACGATGTGGCCGCCGCTTTGGTCGAGCGGGGGGTCACGGTCTTCGCCTGGTATAACAGCACCCAGGAAGAATATGACCATTTCCTGCACAAGGCGCTCGACACCCGGCCGGACATCATCATCGACGACGGCGGCGACCTGGTGGCGCTGCTCCACGGCGAGCGGGCCGATGTAGCTGTCAATATCCTCGGCGGCTGCGAGGAAACGACCACCGGCGTGCTGCGCCTGCGGGCGCTCGAGGCGGCGGGCAAGCTCAAGTTCCCCATGGTGGCCGTCAATGACGCCTACTGCAAGTACTTGTTTGATAACCGCTACGGGACCGGCCAGTCGACGTGGGACGGCATCATGCGGACCACCAATTTGACCGTGGTCGGCAAAACCGTGGTCATTGCCGGCTATGGCTGGTGCGGCAAAGGGGTGGCGATGCGGGCCAAAGGGCTGGGGGCCAATGTCATTGTCACCGAGGTCGACCCCATCAAGGCCATCGAGGCCGCCTTCGACGGCTTCCGGGTGATGCCGATGGAAGAAGCCGCCCGCTACGGCGACATTTTCGTCACGCTAACCGGCTGCATCGACGTCATCCGCCGCGAGCATTTCGCGGTGATGAAAAACGGCGCCATTTTAGCGAATGCCGGCCATTTCGACGTCGAAATCAATAAAAAAGACCTGGCCGAGCTTGCCGTGTCCCGCAAAGTAGTGCGCAAGAACATCGAAGAGTTCGCCCTGGCCGACGGGCGCAAGCTCTATCTTTTGGCCGAAGGCCGGCTGGTAAACCTGGCGGCCGGCGACGGCCATCCTACCGAGGTCATGGATCTGTCGTTTGCCATGCAGGCCCTGGCGGTGCTGTATATCGCCGAAAACCATGGCAATTTGACGAATAAGGTGTACAATATGCCGTATGAGCTTGACCGGCGGGTGGCGACTCTGAAGCTTAAGGCCATGGGCATCAGCATTGATGAGCTGAGCGAAGCGCAGATACGGTATCTGAATCAGGCGTAAAAAATTAAAGCGTCTCGCCCTTTTTCGCAGGGTGAGAAGCTTTAATTTTTTTGGATATATTTAGTTATTAAGTATTCTTGAAACTCGGCCAGGCACCATTTGGCGTGGTCGGGCAGGCGGGCCAGGTCTTCCGGCCGACGCAGCGGCGGCCGGGCGTGGTAACGCTCCCACGTCTCCATGATTTTGGCTTCCTGGGGATGCTTGTCGGTAATAGGTTTACAGAATAGGCTTGCGGCAGCCTCGACGGGGAGGTTAAAAAAGTCCAGCAGGGCGTTGAGTAAATTGACGGTAATATTGGTGCGGACGCCGCTTTCGATCATGCTCAGGTACGATGCCGACAGCCTTACGCCGTATTTTTTCTCAATTGCCGTGGACGCATCTTCCTGGCTGAGCTGCAGTTTTTCGCGGGCAAGTCTGATTTGTTCGCCGAATGTCATGCTATCACCCATCCATATTTTACTCATTATTCCATAAAATCCTGTTAACTACAAGTAAAATTAGCGCCAGATCGATAACTGACAGTTATTGACCTGGCGCATTAAGCCATGTATAATTTAAGATGTAAAATTATTGAAATCTTTACAAAAAGATACATAGAGTGGGAGGAGATGGCTTGCGCAAGCTTGAAGTAATTTTGCGCTTTCTGGGCGATCTGCAAGAGGCGCAAAAGGTAGCGGTAAAAATGGCGTTTTTTGCGGCCCGCAAATGCAGGCGCGAGGATTTCAGCGCCGCAGAGTGGGAGGAATTTATCGACTGTTATCAGCAGCTTATTACTCTTGACTATTCCCTTAGGGGTTTAAAGCGGCAGCTAGCGGACTGGTGCCCTGTCGACGGCGCCAAAAAAGTTAAGATTTAATGTGATCCTGTCGGCTTCCGACAGGATTTATTTATGTCGTGTCGAAACATTAGTTGACATTATTTCCTGTTTGAATATTGGTAGCTGGAGGCAAAACATGGATTTGGGTGCCTTTCTTGCCCAATTCATAACCAAGCGGCGGCTGGCGGCGCTTTTGGCCATTGGCGCCATTGTTGCGGGTGCCGCATATTATGTCAAAACGTCGCAGCCGGCGGAGGCACCGCCGCCCCCGGGGAAACCGGCGGCGGGAAGCGTTACGATCAAGCCGGTTATGCCCAAGGGCTATCAGACTGGAGTTGCCTTGCGCGATCCCTTTGCCCTGTCCGCGACCCAACAGCCGGCAAGCGCTGCTCAGCCAACCGGCACGCCTGCGCCGGAGACGCCGGAGGCGAAACAAGCAGGTAAGGGCCAGGCGGCCCGGCCGGTGCTGACCGGGGTGGTGACCGGCGGTAGCGCCAAAGCGGCGATTATCCGCTATGGCGGCGAGAGCCGGTCGTATCAGGTGGATGAATTTGTCGGGCCGTACCAACTGCTGGCAATAGCTGAGGATGCGGTCACGCTGCAGGGACCGGACGGCAAACTGGTGCTGGCTGTGGGGAAGGAATAGGTATGAAGTATGAAGTATGAGGTATGAGGTAAGGGGTATGAAGTATGAGGTAAGGGGTAAGTGGGGGAGTATTAGGGGCGTAATCTGCCTAATGCTGCTTTGCGTCATTATAGCCATGCCGGCGGCCTTGGCCTATAGTCCCATGGTCAACATGAACGTCACCGACGCCGAGGTGCGGGACGTGCTGACGGCGCTGGCCAGCGTAGGGCGGGTAAGCATTGTCGCCGACGACTCGGTGACCGGCAAAATCACGATTCAATTGCGCAACATTCCCTTTGAGACGGCCCTGGACCTTGTGACCAAAACGAAGGGGCTCACCTATTATAAAACGGGCGATGTTATCGTCGTCGCCTCGGCGGACCGGCTGAGCAAAAGGTTCGGGTCGGTCCAGATCATTAAGCTGAGTTACGCCAAGGCGGACGAGGTGAAAAAGGCGCTGTCGCTCATTATCCCCGACGAGCGCCTGAAAGTGGACGAGGCCACCAACTCCCTGGTGTTCAGCGGTTCGCCGACGGAAAGCGAGGCGCTGCGCCGGGCCCTGGCCGAGCTGGATGTCGCTAGCGAGCAGGTAGCGGTAGAGGCCCAGGTGGTGGCCATCAACCGAAATTCGGCCAAAGACCTGGGGTTCGACTGGCAGTGGTCGGGGCTGCCGGCCAACACGGAATTTGACACCAGCGACGGGACGAAGAACACGACGCGGGAGTATCCCGGCGTCATCAAGTTCGGCAAGGCGTACGACGGCTATCCCTATGAATTTACCTTCCAGGCCAAGCTGAGCGCCCTGATAACAAGTGGCGAGGCCAAGCTGTTGGCCAAGCCGAAGATCACGACCATTAACGGCAAGGAAGCCAAAATCCTCATCGGCGACCGCATCCCGGTCCTGGTAGAGCGGACGGAGAACGGCAAAACAACTACGACCATCGAGTATATCGACGCCGGCATTAAACTGACCTACACGCCGCGCATTAACGCCGACGGCTATATTACCGCCGCCGTCCACACCGAAGTCAGCACGCCCACGCTGGTGCCGGAAATGAAGGCTTACCGCGTCACCACGCGCGAAGCCACGACCAATGTGCGCATGAAAGACGGCGACACCATGGTCATCGGCGGTCTGATCAGCAGCGAGGAGTCGGGCGGCAAAAACCGCGTCCCGCTGCTCAGCGACCTGCCGGTGCTGGGCAAACTGTTCGCGAGCGTACATAAGACGAAAAGCGAGACGGAAGTCGTTATTTTTCTGACGGCAAGGATTGTAAAATAGCCGAATTTGGCAAGGGGGAGGTGCCTATATGGCGATCAAGATCTTAGTTGCCGACGATCACGCGCTGCTTCGGCAAGGCATCAAAAACGTGCTGGCGCTGGAAAGCGACATAGCCGTTGTCGGTGAAGCCGGCGACGGGGAAGAAACCCTGCGCAAAGCGGCCGAACTGGCGCCTGACATCATACTACTGGACATCAATATGCCGCGGCTGAACGGGATGGATGTGACCAAACGCCTCCGTGACAGCCACCCCCAGATGAAGGTACTCGTTCTCACCATTCATGATGATGATAGCTATGTCGTAGAGGTTATTAAAGCCGGCGCGGCGGGTTACCTGCTCAAGGACGTCGAACCCGGCATGCTCGTCAAGGCCATTCGCGCCGTTTATGAAGGCGAGTCCTTCATCTACCCCACGCTCGCGAAGAAATTGCTCGGCGGTGCTGGCCGCGACGAGCGGAAAAAGCAGGAGTCTTTCGCGTTGCTGGCGCGGCGGAATGAAGAGCGCCTGACCTACCGCGAGCTGGAAGTGCTGCAGCTCATCGCCCAGGGCCTGAGCAACAGTGAAATCGCCCAGAAACTTTACTTAAGCGAAAAGACGGTGAAAAACCACCTGACCAATATCTTCCGCAAAATTAACGTTACCGACCGGACGCAGGCACTTGTTTACGCGATCAAGCATAAGATCGTCATTTTGGAAGAATAGGGCGGGCACTTTTAGCCTTGCCGCTGAATATACTATCCTATCCCGCGACGAAGGGGGTAGGATAGTTTGTTTTTCTCCTACACGGCGAGCGTGGTCTTGTTGTCCCTGGCGCTGTACGGGCTGTGGTGCTTCCTGAAAGACTTGTGGGACTGGTATTTGGCGCCTAAAGTTTTTCGTCCGCCCAGCGTGACCTTCCTGGTCTTAGTGAAAAACGCCGAACAGGAAATTGAAGATCTGCTGCGCTACCTTATTCGTGAGCTCGAAAGTGCTGACACGGACGTTGACGCCGTGGTTGTCGACTGCGGCTCGACCGATCTCACATTGCCTATTGTCGAGCGGCTGGCGGCCGCGACCGAGACCGTGACGGTTTTGCCCTTGCCGGCGAGCGCCAGGCCGGTCGCCGAAGCGCTGCCGCTTTGCCGGGGTAAAGTCGTCCATGTGCTCGATTTGACGAGCCGGCTGCGCGGTCAAGACTTCCTGGTATCCGTCTGCGCCCTGCTGCGCAGCGACTGCCGGACTGTAATCGTTCCCAAATCCCGCGCCGGCGACTAGTGCTGATGGTCCTTGAGCCGCAGGATGTCACAGATGACTTCCACCAGTTTTTGGGCGATGGGCAAAAGCTGCGGCGCGTAGGTTGCCGCCGCTTCCTGCGTCGCCAGGCTCGTGCCGCGGGGCGAGTAGGCAGCGGCCAGACGGGCGTATTGGAGCTGTTTGCGGACGGTTGCCGCCGTCCAGAGGACGGGGACTGACGCGCCGCCCTGGAGCGTTACCGTGGCGGGGAACGGCCCGGTCTTATTTTCCCGGACGGCAGTTACCGCCTGCAAATTCAGGTAGCCGGTGCAGGGGTCTTTGGCCACCCGCGGGGTGCGTACTTTGATCGGGAGAAGGACAAGATCGGGCGCGAGCGGCAGGGGCGTCATGATACCGCGCCCGGTGGTGCGGGCGCTATAGTGGCGCAGGGCCGCGAGATCGGCTGCCAGGCTTCGGGCCAGGCGCACGAGGACGGTGCGGACCCGGGCGCCGGTCGGATGCGCTGCGCCGTCGGTAGTCAAGATGACGGTGCGGTCGCCGCAGGTAGTATATTCCGGCAGGATTGCCGCGATTGCATCGGGTGGGGGGTAACGGTGCATACAAAGCCTCCTTTTAGTAGCATGAGGTATGAGGTATGAGGTATGAGGTATGAGGTATGAGGTATGAGGTTGGCGAACATATGTTCTGAAAATATGGTAGCAAATTTTGCCGGGGCTGACAAGGTTTTTATGTGAACCGCAAAGGACGCAAAGAACGCAAAGAACGCGAAGGGTTTTATGGCTAACATTTTGGCATTATAAGCATTGCGCGACATATGTCGCGCCCTTAACCCTTTGTGTAACTTTGCGTACTTCGCGGTTTAATCATTCCCGTTCATGCATAATTTACCTGGCAAATGCCGATACTGCTAGCGAGTGACAGGAGGCGAAGGATATGAAATCAAGTCAACCCGACAATACCGAAGTGGGCTATAAATGCAGCCGCTGTGGTGGCATGTTTGCCAGTCATGGCGAACATACCGTGCGTTGTCCCTTTTGCGCCATGATCTGTGATGAAGCGGCTTGCCGCGTTGTTGAAACAAGTAATGAGGAATATTAGAAATTTAATGTTTGGGGAGCAGGAAAACATTTATTGATAGCGAATGGAAAATAATGGGCAGACTCTGCGAATTTCGGCAGGGTCTGTTTTGCCAATGGGGCGGTGTTGCGCCCAATTTCAATAGGAGGTGGGCCATGCGGCTGTTAATCAGTGCGGTAACCTTTGACCGGTATTTGCGTTCCGGCATGTGTCAAATGGAGCTTGTGCCACTGGCGGAAAAATATGGCTGTGTGGGGGTGGAGTTCCGCCCCTATTGGCAGGAGTTGTGGGAAGAAGTGCGGGAAATTAAGGAGCTTTTAGCCGCCTACAACCTCAGCTCCACCTATGCCTGTCAGGAGGCGCTGCTGGCCGAAACGCCGGCGGCCGTGCGGCAGTCGCATGATTATATGCGGCAGAGCCTCGAAGTGGCCCACGCCTTGGGGGCAAATGTGCTCAGGATTAATGTGGCAAGCGGCGATTTTGCGGCCGAGTACGTGGGGGAAAAGTGGTGGCAGGAAGCGGTAGCCGCGCTCCTTGCGGCAGCGGCAGAAAAACAGATCGTTCTGGCGGTGGAGAACGCGCCCAATCCTAAGAGCGGCGACGCCCGGCTTATCCGCGACATCGTGGCGCTGTTTGACTCGCCGTGGCTGAAGGTCACGTTCGATACCGGCAACTGGCTGGCGGCCGGCCAGGATCCCGGGCAGGCCTTTGCCATGCTGCGCGGCTATATCGGGTATGTGCATTTGAAAGACATGGTGCCGCGGCCTGACGGTTATGCCCACAGCCACCCGGGCAGCGGCGTCGTCGACGTGCGGGGCCTGGTCAATAAACTCCGGCAGGACGGCTATCAGGGGCTCTATGCGCTGGAATTTCCCGGCGGTAACAGCCCGGCTTCCTGTATCCGCGCGAGTATGTTATACTTAAAGAAACTGGATTAAATGGAGGTGAAGACATGCTGCACGCTAAAGTAGGCAAAAAAGGGCAAATTGTTATTCCGTATGAATTGCGGAAAAAATATGGGATTAAGTGCAGCGATACCATTATTATCACCGATGATCAACAGGGTAATATTATTTTGGCAGTCAAACCAACCGATCCGACCCAAGCAATGCGTGGCGCTCTAAAAGGATTATGGAAAGAGGACGCACAGGAATATATTTGCAAGCTGCGCCAAGAGGATAGGGAATAATGCGGTTGTGGACATATATTTCGACACGATTCAGCCATGTAGCTTTAGATACCGCGTGTTTTATCTATGTTTTTGAGGATCACCCGTCTTATGCAGGACCTGTGCAGGAGCTGCTGCAAGCGATCAATGCTGGCAAAATCGCTTGCACTAGTTCCGTTTTGGTCTTTTTGGAATGTTTGGTACAGCCATATAAATTGGAAAATTATTCAGCGGCCATTACATGTCAGCGCTTTTTGCACTTACTTAACATAAATTACAAAGCGGTGGATGAGCGTATTGCTGTTCAAGCCGCTTGTTTGCGGGCGACATATAATGTAAAACCGATGGATGCTATTCATCTGGCAACTGCGATTGCCAGCGGGGCAAAGGCTTTTGTTACCAATGACAAAGAGTTGAAGCGGGTGGCGAATGAAATTGCCGTAGTAATACTTGATGACTATTGTGACGAGGGGCACCAATGACCATATTGAAAGTTGAAAACCTGACCAAGGCTTATGGCATTCATACCGTTTTTCGCAACATATGTTTTAATTTGGGCCGGGGTGACCGGGTGGGGCTGATTGGGGCCAATGGCGCCGGCAAGACAACGCTCCTGCGCTGCCTGATTGGCCAGGAGGAACCCGACGCTGGGCGCATCATGCTGCCGGCCGGGGCAACGGTCGGTTATGTCGAGCAGGAGACGGCCGGCAGTGAACGGACGCTATATGCGGAGCTTGCGCAAGCCTTTGCCGACGTCATTGCCTGCCAGGTGCGGATGCGGGAGCTGGAACGGCAAATTGCAGCGGCGGAGGACGCGGTAGTCCAGGCAGCGCTGATGAAAGAGTATGCCGCGGCTATTGAGCGGTTTGAGCGCGGCGGGGGCTATGAGTACGAGGCCGCCATCCGGCGGGTGGCGGCCGGGCTGGGATTTACCGCCGACGACCTCGAGCGGCCGCTCGGCACTTTTTCCGGCGGGCAAAAGACGCGGATCGGTTTAGCCCGGGCGCTTATCCGGCGGCCGGATTTTTTGTTGCTTGACGAGCCGACCAACCATTTGGACATCGCGATGGTGGAGTGGCTGGAAGAGTTTCTGGCCGGCTATCCCGGTGCGGTGCTGATCGTGTCCCATGACCGCTATTTTCTCGACCGGGTGGCGACCGGCATTTTGGAACTGGAAGACGGCCAGCTGACGGCCTATCCCGGCAACTACAGCCGGTATCTGGAGCTTAAGGCCGAGCGGCTGGAGGCCGAACTGCGCTCTTATGAAAAACAGCAGGCGTATATTGCCAAGACCGAGGCGTTTATCCGGCGGTACCGGGCCGGAGTGAAAGCCAAACAGGCCCGGGGACGGCAGGCACAGCTGGCGCGGCTTGAACGGCTGGCGACGCCGCGGGAGGCAGACAGGCTGGAACTTGCGCTGCCGGCACTGGGCGAGTGTGCCGAACGGGTGGCCGAACTTGGCGACGTAACGGCCGCGTATGGCGATAGCGTCGTTTTCGAACGGTTATCGCTGCTGATCCGGCGGGGCGAGGGGGTGGCCCTGGTGGGGCCTAACGGCGCCGGCAAGACAACGCTGCTTAAGTTGCTGATCGGCGAACTTTCGCCCGTAGCCGGCCGGGTGAAACTGGGCAGCCGCGTGCGGATAGGGTATTTTTCCCAGGAGCACGATAACCTGACCCTGCACAACCGGGTGCTGGACGAGATCATGCACGAGTTTGGCCTGGGCGAGGAGCGTGCCCGGCAGTATCTGGGGGCATTTTTGTTCGGCGGTGACGACGTGTATAAAATGGTCGGCGACCTCAGCGGCGGGGAGAAGGCACGGTTGGCGCTGCTCAAATTGATGCTGACCGGGGCCAATTTCCTCATTTTGGACGAGCCGACCAACCATTTGGACATACCGGCCAAAGAGGCGGTCGAGGAGGCGATTTTGGCCTATCCGGGCACGTTTTTGGCGGTGTCGCACGACCGCTATTTCCTGGACAAGGTGGCCGACCGGGTGGTTGAGCTGGCGGACGGCAGGTTAACCGAGTATGCCGGCAATTACAGCTACTACCGGGAGAAGAAGGCGCTCGCGGCCAGGCAGGCCGCTGCCGCGCAAGTCAAACCGCCGGCGGAGAAAAAAGAAAAACGGCCCCGTCCCCGGCGGCAGGACGCGGCCAAATTACTGCAGCGGCTGGAAGCGGAAATAGCCGGCCTGGAAGCCGGGATTGCCGCACTGGAGGCACAGCTAAGCGATCCGGCCAGCCACGCCGACCCGGAAAACAGCCGGGCGCTGGCGGCCGAGTATGAAGCGCTGCAGGCGGAACTGGCGGCCAAGTACGACGCCTGGCTGGCGGCGACTGAGGAAGAAGGGTAGAATTTAACCGCGAAGGGCGCGGAGGACGCGAAGGTAACGATTAACCGCAAAGGACGCGAAGAACGCAAAGGGAACGGAAGATTTTTTTGAGCGCGGCGGATGCCGCGCACGGTAACCCTTAGCGTAACTTTGCGTACTTTGTGGTTTTTTATTTTGCTATCAAAAAATGACGACCGGTGCTGACTCGCTGGGCGACCGGGCGTAGCTCGGCGTTTGCAACGAACATATGTTTGGTGCTAAGGTAAGAGCAGGCGCCAATCTACGAGGAACCGGTTCCTCACGTAAAGGTGAGGACAGTGGAATTAGAAAAATTGGTAGAAAAGGCCCAGGCGGGCGATGCGGCGGCGTTTGCCGAGGTGTGCCGGCGGTTTGAAGGGTTGGTTAAGAAACTAGCATATCAGCCCCATATCCGGGCGGTGGCCGAGGAGGCCCGGGCGGAAGGGTGGCTGGCGCTGGTACGGGCCGTCAAGACGTATGACCCGGCCAGCGGCGTGCCGGTGGCCGGTTATATCGAGAGCCGGGTAAAGTACGCGGTGTGGAATTTGTTCAAACGGGAGCGGCGCCGCTGGCAGGGCGAACAGCCGCTGGCAGCGGAAGGCGATGACGCGCCTAATCTCCTGGAGCGGCTGGACAGCGGCTGCGATGTGGCGGCAGCGGTGGAAACCAAACTGTTGGCGGCGGCAGCGCTGCGCGAGCTCGCTTGCTTGTCAGAGCGGCAGCAGCAGGTCATCCTGGCGACGGTGGTCGCGCCGGGGCGGCTAGCCGACGTAGCCACCCGGCTGGGGGTGTCGGTACAGGCGGTGCATAGCCTGCGCCGGCGGGGTCTGGCGCAGCTTAGGGCGCGGCTGGAGGGCTGAGGCGGCCGCGTTGAAAAGTGTGCCCTGCCGGAATGTATGGGAGTGAAAGGGGGTGAGAGCTATGGCAACGGTCAAACTGCCCCAGGCTTCCCGCCTGGTGATCAAGGTGCAGACCGGCCTCAACGCCGCCGGCAATCCCATCTATAAGCAGCGTGCTTTCCGCAACGTCAAGGCCGGCGCCACCGACGCCGACGTGCACGCCGTGGGCCTCGCGCTGGCCGGGCTGCAGAAGCACCAAGTGGCCGGCGTCCTGCGCGTGGACGAGGGTGAGTTGGTGAATCAGTAAGCGGGAAAGTAGTATAGGAACCGCGAAGACCGCAAAGGACGCAAAGGGTTACGTCCGCGACAATTGTCGCGGGGGTGGAGTGTCAATTTTTAAGGCATATTATCTTGCGGTTTCCGTGGTTACTTAAGCTAGAAAGGGGGGATGGAAATGACCAAGACGCTGGAACTTGTTTTCCGCAATGCCACGGGGAGA
The DNA here is from genome assembly GCF_900102435.1 of Sporolituus thermophilus DSM 23256. Classification (NCBI taxonomy): domain Bacteria; kingdom Bacillati; phylum Bacillota; class Negativicutes; order Selenomonadales; family Sporomusaceae; genus Thermosinus; species Thermosinus thermophilus. The sequence goes on from NZ_FNBU01000030.1 coordinate 11,264, forward strand.
GAGGTTGTCATCAGCCTGGCCGACCCCAGGGACGATCTGGTCGCGGCTGAGGCGGTCGCCGTCATGGAGCAAATCATTGCCAAGAACATTTTTACTACCACCGGCGGCGATCTGATGCAGCCCGTGGAAGCGCGGATCAGCACCCGCGACGCGGTGGTGCTGGCGTAGGCGCCATGGGTAACGATTAACCGCAAAGGACGCGAAGAACGCAAAGGGAGCAAGTAAATTTGTGGCGCGACGTACGTCGCGCCCCGTAACCCTTTGCGTAACTTTGCGCACTTGGCGGTTTTAATTTTACAGCAAGGGAGGGTTGACAGTGGAGCAAGTGCTGCATTATGCGGCCAATTACGGTTTCCCGATGGTGGTGGCGGCGTATCTGCTGGTTCGGATCGAAGGGAAGCTGGAACAGTTGACCGCGAGCATTCACGAGCTTGCCAAAGTCATTGCTATGAAGAGGTATGAGGTATGAAGTATGAGGTATGAGGTAGGGGGAAAGTGGCAATTGGAAAGGAGTAAGTGTGGACGATTTATTTCTCATGAAGGGCACAAAGGACGCGAAGGGAACGAAGGATTTTTTTGGCGCGACGTACGTCGCGCCCGGTAACCCTTTGCGTTCTTTGTGTTCTTTGCGGTTTTAATGTTACTAAGAGGATTTTTTCCGCCTAAATGCGAAATAATTAATCCAAACAAATATTTGCTTGCCGTGATAAGGAGACGCAGGTGGAAAAGCTGACAGGAATTGTGGAGAATATAACTTTTCATAGCGCCGACACCGGGTTTGTCGTGTTTAAGCTGCGCCCCGACGGCGCAAATGCCGCGATAACGGCGGTCGGCACGCTGTTTGCCCCGCTTCTTGGCGAACAGGTCGAGCTTACCGGTCAGTGGGTGGAGCATGCCAAGTTCGGGCGGCAGTTTAAAGTTGACGGTTGCCGGCGGATTGCCCCGTCGACTTTGCAGGGGATCGAACGGTTCCTCGGCTCCGGCGCCGTCAAAGGCGTCGGGCCGGCCATGGCGGCGCGGCTGGTTAAGCATTTTGGCGAGCGGACGCTGGAAATCATCGAGCACTACCCGCACCGCCTAGTGGAAGTGGAGGGCATCGGCGTCAAGAAGGCGGAGATGATCCACAACTCCTACGTATCCCAGGCGGAGATGCGGGAAATCATGCTGTTTCTGGAAACGCACGGCGTATCAGGCGTCTATGCGGCCCGCATTTACGCCCATTACGGCGCGGCGGCGTTGGACGTGCTACGGGACAACCCTTACCGCCTGGCGATGGAAGTGGACGGCATCGGCTTCCGCACCGCCGACCATATCGCCATGGCGCTGGGCATTGCCGCCAATCACCCCGGGCGGTTGACGGCCGGCATTCATTTTGCCCTGCTGCAGACGGCCCAGGCGGGCCACTGCTGTGTGCCCGAGGAGCTGTTGGTGCAGGAGACGGCCAAACTGCTGCAAGTCGACCGCTATGAGGTAGCTATGATCCTTGATCGGCTGCTGAAAGAAAACCGCCTCTGCGTCGAGGACTACCATGGCCTGCGGCTGATTTATCCCGAGTATCTGTATTACGCCGAAAAACGCGTGGCCGAGCGTCTGCTGCGCCTGAAGAGCCGGGCCAAACGGGTGCGGGCGGCCGACTACGCGGCGGCCGCTGCCGCCTGGGAAGCAAGTGCGGGACTTGAGCTGGCGGCGGCGCAAAAAGAAGCGCTCGTTTCCGCCCTGGCCCACGGCGTGCTGGTGCTGACCGGCGGCCCCGGCACCGGCAAAACGACCACCGTCAGAGGTATTTTGGCGGTGCTGGAAGGCGAGGGGCTGAAAATTCTCCTCGCCGCGCCGACCGGACGGGCGGCCAAGCGCCTGAGCGAGACGACGGGCCGGGAAGCCCAGACCGTTCACCGCCTGCTGGAAGCGGGCGGCGGGGAGGACGGCGCGCCGCAGTTTGGCCGCAACGAGGACAACCCGCTCGACGCCGATGTCGTCATTGTCGACGAAGTGTCGATGATGGACATTGTGCTCATGAACCACCTGCTGCGGGCCATCCCGGACGGCTGCCGGCTGGTGCTGGTCGGCGACGTGGACCAGCTGCCCGCCGTCGGTCCCGGTTCGGTCCTCAAGGACGCCATCCGCTGCGGACAATTGCCGGTAGTGCGGCTGACGGAAGTCTTCCGGCAGGCGGGCGAAAGCATCATCGTTCATAATGCCCACCGGATCAACCGCGGCCTGCTGCCCGACTGGCGCACCAGTCCGGACTTTCAGTTTCTGGAAATGGCCAATGACGAAGCCGTGGCCGATGCAATTGTCCGCCTGTGCCGCGACGAACTGCCGGCCGCAGGCTATGACGCGCTGGGCGACGTGCAGGTCCTGTCGCCCATGCACCGCCTGGTGTGCGGCGTGGAAAACCTTAACCGGCTGCTGCAGGGGGCGCTCAACCCGCCTGATCCGGCCAAGGGCTGGATCCAGGGCGTCAACCAGACGTTGCGCGAAGGCGACAAGGTCATGCAGATTCGCAACAACTACACCAAAGGCGTCTTCAACGGCGACATCGGCTTTATTGCCGCCATCGACGACGGCGTGGTGATCGTCCGCTACCCCGAGGGCTCGGTGATGTATGAGCGGGGAGAACTGGACGAACTGCAGCTAGCCTATGCCATGAGCGTGCACAAAAGCCAGGGCAGCGAATACCCGGTCGTGATTCTGCCCTTGGTGCCCGGCCACCGCATCATGCTCCAGCGCAACCTTCTGTATACGGCCGTCACGCGGGCCAAGGAGCGGGTTATTCTTCTGGGGTCCAAAGCGGCCCTCAATACGGCCCTGGCCAATGACCGCACCCGGCGGCGCTATTCGCTGCTGGCCGAGCGGCTGCGGGGGGAAAGCCTATGCTGACCGCTTGGCGGCGCGCCCTGCTCGACCTTATCTACCCGCCCAAGTGTCCGGTCTGCCGCGCCGAAGTAACAGAGCACGGCGCGTGGTGCCAGCCCTGCCTGGCGGCGGTGGGCGGGGCGCGGCTAATCAATGTGGCCGAGCACCGCTTAAAGTATCTTGACGCGTGTTATGCAGTCTGCGACTACACGGCGGGCGTGCAGAAAATTATCCGCCACCTGAAGTTCCGGCAGGCCGAACGCTATGCCCGGCACCTCGCCTGGCTGGTGGCGAGAAGCGGCGCGGCCGAATACGGCCGGGGCTGCCAGGCGGTAGTGCCGGTGCCGCTCGATGCGGAGCGGCGCAAAGAGCGGGGGTATAACCAGACGGAGCTTATTTTTCGCGAATGGGCGGCCGCCCAAGGCCTGGTCTGGCTTGACGTCCTGGCGCGCTGCCGACCCACGGCGCCCCAGTGGCGGCTGACGCTGGCCGAGCGGCGGCAAAATATAAAGGGCGCGTTTTACGTTACGCGCCCGGAAGTGGTTGCGGGGAAAAATCTGCTATTGGTCGACGATATTTTTACCACCGGCGTGACCATGGACGAGTGCGCCCGTATGCTTAAAGCGGCCGGCGCAAGGCGCGTGCTCGGCCTGGCGGTGGCCAGCGGCGCCGTTTGATTATTTTAACCGCAAAGATATTCATGCCAATAAATTGGCACCACAAAGCATGAAAAGTAAGTTTTTGAACTAATCCGCGCGACAACTGTCGCGCGCGTAGCCCTTTGCGGTCTTAGCGGCCTTTGCGGTTTTACGCTTTTCAGGGTAGTACACGAAGAACACGAAGGGCTACCCGACGCGACGAATGTCGCGCTCGTACCCTTAGCGTAACTTTGCGTCCTTAGTGGTTCCCTATTACCCTAACGCATCGATAAAGGCTTTGACGATGTCAGGGTCGAAGGCCATGCCGGAATGGCTTAAGAGCTCCCGGACCGCTTCGTCCTTGGTTTTTACCCAGTTCTGCGTGCACGGATTGATATAGCGGTCATAATGGTTGACGATGGCGATGATGCGCGCCCCGAGCGGAATATTTACGCCCTTGAGCCGCTTCGGGTAGCCTTTGCCGTCCCAGCGCTCATGGTGATAGCGGATATAGGGAATGAGCTCCTGACAGGCAGCAATGTTTTCGAGCATATAGCTGCCGGCGTTGCAGTGGTTTTTATATATACTCATCTCCCGCGTCGTCACATACGGCATTTTGGCCAAAATGGCGTTAGGCACGGTAAGGTGCCCGATATCGTGCAACAGGGCCGCCAGGCGGATGCGCTCGATTTCCTCGCGGGGCAGGCGCATTTTCGCGGCGACGCTGACAGCGTAATTGGCCACTTGGTGACTGTGGAGAAACAGTTTGGCGTTCTTCAGTTCGATAAGATGGAGCAGGTTGGCGATCACGCTCTGGACTGTTTCCGCATCGTTTGTGTAGACGTCAGGAGCTTGCATCAAGGTAAGCATATACAAAGTAGACTGCCTTTCGTCTTAGAGTTAAGCAATAGATTATTCACCTATGGTTCGCCATAATCCTGCAAGGGCAACAAAAAAATTGGCCGTTTCCCGGGAAATAAGTCGAACGTCCTAGTGGTCGGGCGGGCGTCTTTTGGGGTATAATAAAAAATATAAAACTATAAACCGCGAAGGACGCAAAGAACGCGAAGTAACGCGAAGACTTTAGTTTGGCGCGACGTACGTCGCGCCCGTAACCCTTTGCGTTCTTTGTGGTTATATAAAGTTATATAAATCGGGTGGGGTGGACATGGCGCTGAAATACTGTCCCGATTGCGGCAAATTGTATGTGGAAAACGCGGTCGGCCTTTGTCCGGCCTGCTATGCCGAACAGGAGCAGGACGAGCTGAAAGTGGCCGATTACCTGCGGGAAGTGAAAAGAGCTTCGCTCGAGGAAATTCATCAGGCCACCGGTGTCAGGCACAAGGTTATCCTGCGGATGCTGCGGGCGGGTCGTATTTTTGCCGGCGCTGAGGTCTCTTATCCGTGCGAGACGTGCGGCGAGCCGATTACGCAAGGGCGCCTGTGCGCCAAGTGCAGCCGCAACTTTCTCGAACAACTGCCGCCGGCCAGGAAGGAAGCACCCGAAGCGTCCCAGGAGCGGTCGCGCATGTACACCAAGGATATCTTCAAACGCGAGTAGTAGCAATCCGGCGGAAAAAGCCGCTATTGGCCGCTAAGCGGAGAAAAAACGCAATAATCGTGCGGTGGCGGGGATTAATGTCCCCGCCGTTTTTGTCGATATTCTTTATAGCAGTAATGTAACAACGGAAATATAGATGGTAATAACTTTAGCACCACAAACTATGATAATAGCATTTAATTAACCCACCGCGACAACTGTCGCGCATTATCCTTTGCGTAACTTTGCGTAGTATTACCAGTTAAAATGCTCAAACCGAGCGGGGTGAAATAAATGATAATCTCCAACAACCAAATTCAAAATATCCTCAAGGTTTACGGCGAGCAGGCCAAGGTGGGCAAAAGTGCCAGACAGCCGAGCGCCGGCCCGGCCCAGCGGAAGGACGAAGTGGTTTTGTCGGCCCAGGCCCAGGAGTTCAGCCAGATCCTACAGGCGCTGCGCAATATGCCCGAGGTGCGCGAGGATAAAGTTAAGGAACTGGCCGACCGCATCGCCGCCGGCAATTACCAAGTGGACGCGAAGGAAATCGCGGAGAAGATGGTCGGCCGGATTATCGCTGACCGCGTGCGCTAAGGAGAATGAATTATGTGGGAACAACTTATCGCCGTATTGAGTGAGATGGTGGCGCTGTACCAGGCCCTGGTGCGGTTGGCGGAAGAAAAGCGCGCCGTGCTGGTGGCCGGTAATGCGCCGGCGTTGGAGGCCATCACCCGCCAGGAAGAACTGCTCATTATTCAGGCCGGCAAACTGGAGTCGCTACGCGCGAGCCTTATTGGCCGCATTGCCGCCGCTCATGGCCTGTCACCGGAGGACCTCACGCTGGCCAAGGTCGGCGAACTGGCCGACGGCCAGGCCTCCGAACGGATTGTCGCGCTCGGCGGCGAACTGCGCGCCGCGCTCGAACGATTGGCACCGCTTAATCAGCTCAACACCCAGCTTATTGAGCAGGCGCTGAAATATATTCAATATAACATCAACGTCCTGACGCAGGCCGCGGCCGGGCCCACATATACCCCGCCCCAAGGCGCCGGACAGCCGGCGGCGCGCCGGACGATCTTGGACACAAAAGTATAAAGTATAATGGGAGAGTCGACGACGCATGCGTTCTACTTTTAGTGGCTTAAACGCATTAACCCGCGGCATTTATGTCAACCAAACCGGCCTAGATACAGTCGGCCATAATATCAGCAACGCAAATACCGAGGGCTATTCGCGCCAGGTGGCGTCAATTGTTTCGACCCGGCCGGAGACGGTTTACGGCGAGTACGGGCCGATGCAGATGGGAACAGGCGCGGCCGTAGAGTCGGTGGTACGGGCCCGGGACACCTTTCTTGACCGCCAGTTTTGGCAGGAAAACTCGTCGCTTGGCTATGGGGAAACGGCAACGGAAATCCTCGGCAAGATCGAGGGCGTTTTCCGCGAGCCGTCGGAATATGGACTGCAGACGGTGCTGAATAATTTTTGGCAGGCCTGGCAGACGCTGTCCACCAACGCCTCGGACGATGGCGCCCGCGCCGCCCTGCAGCAGCGCGGCGTGGAACTGCGCGACGCCATCGGTCATGCCGCCCAGCAGCTTAAGGATATGGTAGCCGACATCAACTCGGTAGTGGAGATCAAAGTCAACAAGGTCAATCAGATTACGTCGGAAATTTTATCGCTCAATAAACAGATCGCCCTGGTGGAAACCGGCGGCCGCGACCATGCCAACGACCTGCGCGACCGCCGCGACGTGCTTGTGGACCAGCTGTCGACGCTGGTGGGAGTGACGGTGACCGAGGACAAGTACGGCAATTATATTGTCAGGACGGGCAACGTCATGCTGGTGGACGGCAACGTCCGCAACCAGCTGGGTGTTGTCTCGCAAATAGACGCTGACTACGGCTACGAAGTGCTCAACGTCGTATACGGCGGGACGGTGGCGCCGGGCAGCCGCTTTATGACCGGCGGGCTGCCGGTTGAGCTGCCCGAAGGCAACAAGGGTGAGATCAAAGGTCTTTTGGCGATGCGCGATTTAACCGGGGTAAAAGGTTATCTCGACAAACTGGCGACCATGAGCCAGTTCTTCCTGACCGACTTTAACAACCTGCACCAAGCGGGCTACGGCTTAGCCGACAGTGACACCGGTAATGAGTTTTTTGTCACCGGTGGCGCGAGCCCTGCGACCAAAGCGGAATACTTAAGCGCCTTTACCGGTTCGACCATTGTCGATACCGCCAAAATCGCGGCCCGCTCGGCGGCGACGCTGGGCGTAGCCAGCGGCGACCATGCCGTCGCCTTAAGCAACCTGCTCAAGACGGTTGTGTCGCCGACGCTAGGCAACGCTACGCTGGACAGCTTTTATAATTCGTTCATTGGCAAACTTGGCGTCCAGTCCCAGGATGCGAAGCGGCTGGCGGAAAACCAAAAGACGCTGGTGAGCCAGATCCGCAACTGGCGCGAGTCGGTGGCCGGGGTTAACATGGACGAGGAGATGACCAATATGATCCGCTACCAGAAAGGCTACAACGCCGCCGCCCGCGTAATTACCACCATTGACGAGATGCTGGACAAATTGATTAACAGCACCGGCGTTGTCGGCCGCTAGGAGGTGACGGCTTGTGCGCATAACCAACAACATCATCACTTATAACTTTCTCAACAGTCTTAATAAGGCCCTGGAACGGCAGAACGAGATCCAGGAGCAGCTGGCTGACGGCAAGGCCGTGCACCGGCCTTCCGACGACCCCATCAAGACCATCCGCAGCCTGCGGTTCAATACCAATCTAGCCATGAACGAGCAGTTTACGCAGAACGTCAAGGACGCCATGTCCTGGCTGGAGACGACCGACGGCGCCCTGAGCGACTTGAGCTCGATCGTGATCCGGGCGAAAGAACTGGTCGTGCGGGCGGTCGGGCCTAACCCGACCGAGGCGTTCCAAGCCATTGCCCAGGAAATCAACGGTCTTATCGACCATGCCGTGCAAGTCGGCAATACTAAAATCGGCGACCGCTATATTTTTGCCGGGCAAAAGGATAAGACCACGCCGTTCGAGCGGCGGATGGTGGACCCTGATCCGAGCGTGGCCGGAGACGAATACGAGGCGGTGGTGTATAGCGGCGATACCAACGCGATCTCGATGCGCATTTATCCGGGCAATGTCCAGCCACAGCAGGACGCGGTCAACGTGACAGGTGAGGACGTATTCGGGCTTAAGTCGGTGACGGAAAATGGCCAGACGATTTATATCGCCAAGGCTTTTGACCAGCTCTTGAAGATCAAGGCTGAGCTGGAAAAGCCTAACCCTGATTTAAAATGGCTGTCGGGCGAAATCGTGCCGCCGGCGACCGAGGCAGAGGGCCTGGCCTGGATTGACGATATCCACAATCAAATTCTCCGTGCCCAGACGAAAATCGGCACCCGCATGTCGATGTACGAAATGGCGCAAAACATGCTGGAGCAGGATAATGTCACCATCACCGGCGACATCTCGGCCAACGAGGACCTCGATATGCCCAAGGCGATTATCGACTTCAAGACCAGCGAGAACGTCTACCGCTCGGCGTTAGCCGTCGGCGCCCGCATCATGCCGGCGTCGCTGGTGGATTTTTTGAAGTAGGGAAAGTTTAAAGTTTTAACCGCAAAGGACGTGGAAGAACGAAGGGATCAACCGCGAAGTACGCAAAGTAACGCGAAGTTGCACGAAGTATTGGGCGCGACAGATGTCGCGCCCGGTAACCCTTTGCGTTCTTAGCGTCCTTTGTGGTTAAATTATTAGACGGTTAAATTACTTCTAAGCGTTGGTGGTGGGAGGCTTATGCTGTATTTAAATATTCGGAGTCAGCCGGCGTTGCTGGAGATGACCAGCTATGCGGCCGCGCTTAATCTTAAGACCACGCCGGCCAGGCTGGAAATGGCTACGGAGGCGGCCCGGGTGGAAATTCGCCAGCCGAAGGGCGAGCTGTATATCGACCAGGCGCCGTGCCGCGCGTCGCGGGGTATCTATGGCGTGAGCGAGTTTGCACGCGTAAACGCCGAAGAGGGGCGCCGTACCGCCTTGGAAACGGTCGGCCGCATCGCCGCGGAGGGCGACCGGATGGCGGCCATCGAGACTGGCGAGGACGCTATCGTCAACATGGCGACCGAGAGCAATTTCCCCCCGCCGCCGGACATTACCTGGGCGTATGTTGAGCCGCCCATTATCCGATACACCGCCCGGCCGGTTGAAATCGACGTACAGAGCGGCCGCGTGAACGCGACCTATGTGCCCGGCAAGGTGGAAGGCGAGTACACCCCGGGCAAGGTGGACGTGCGCGTCGCCCGCTACCCGAGCATCAAGATGTGGGTCACGGAAAATAAATATGATGTGTATGTGTGAAACCGCGAAGATATTCATGCCAATAAATTGGCACCGCAAAGGCCTGAAAAGCAAGTTTATGAACTATCTCGCGCGACGGATGTCGCGCGCGTAGCCCTTTGCGTTCTTTGTGTCTTTTGCGGTTTTACGTCTTTCGTAACCCTTTGCGTCCTTCGCGTCCTTAGCGGTTAAATTTTATCTATGAAAGGAGCGCGTGCGCGTGCTGATTAAAAGTACCCGTTTCGGCGAACTGGACGTCCCGGACGAACAGATCATTGCCTTTCCCCAGGGGCTGCCCGGCTTTCCCAGCGAAAAGGCCTTCGCCCTGCTGCCGCATCAGCCGGACAGTCCGTTTGCTTTTCTGCAGTCGGCGGCCGACCCGGATTTGACTTTTCTGGTGGTCGAGCCGTTCGCGTTTTTCCCCGACTATCAGTTTGAACTCGATGATGCCACGACGGCGGCGCTCAAGCTGGCGGCCGACAACCCGCCGCTGGTGCTCAGCATTGTCACCGTGCGGACGAGCTTAAGCGACGCCACGGCCAATCTGCTTGCCCCGGTCGTAATCAATCGCCTCGACCGGCTGGGCGCCCAGGTCGTCCTCGAGAAGGTCGGCTATACCACCCGTCACCGGCTGTTTCCGGACAAGCCGGCGGCCGCCCAAGGGGGTAAATAGCCATGCTGGCCCTGACCAGAAAGTGCGGCGAGCGCATCGTCATCGGCGATAACATAACCGTCACCGTCGTTGACGTCAAGGGCGACAGCGTCCGCCTCGCCATCGACGCCCCGCGCGACGTGAAAGTGTGGCGCGGCGAACTCTACGACGCCATCGCCGCCGAAAACAAAGCCGCCGCCGTCCCGGCGGAGCTGGATTTTGCTTTTAACCGCGGAGGACGCGGAGGCGGGGAGAACGGATAGAACCGCTAAGATAATCATGCCAATAAATTGGCATCACAAAGTATGAAAAGTAAGTTTTTGAACTATCTCGCGCGACAACTGTCGCGCGCGTAGCCCTTTGCGTTCTTTGCGTTCTTAGCGGTTTAACGCTTGTTGAAGTAGCTGCCGCGGTATAATATAAATAAATCCAGCCGGAGGTGGGATAATGACCGGTCTGCCCCGCAAAACTAACGTGAAATATACTTATGGCGACTATTGTAAGTGGCCGGACGACGAGCGGTGGGAGCTAATTGGCGGCGTACCGTATAGCATGACGCCGGCCCCGTCGCGGCGGCACCAGGCGATGATTATCGAACTGTCCCGTCAAATTGCCAACTTTATCAAGGAAAGCGGCGGTCCCTGCAAAGTATACACCGCTCCCTTCGACGTGCGTCTGCCCAAGGGCGAGGAAGCGGACGAGGATATCGACACTGTCGTCCAGCCGGACATCGTGGTGGTGTGCGACCCGACCAAACTGGACGACAAGGGCTTGAGGGGCGCGCCGGATTTGGTCGTGGAAATTGCATCTCCCCATACTATTCGCCGGGACATGGTGGAAAAGCTCAATCTCTATGAACGTCACGGGGTAAAAGAATACTGGCTGGTACTGCCTGGCGATAAAGTAGTCACTATCTACCGGCTGGACGCAGACGGCCGCTACGGCAAGCCGGACGTGTATACCGCTGATGATACTCTTGCCGCCTTCGCCGTAAATGGTTTGACCGTCGACCTTGCGGCTGTGTTTGCTGCCGAATAGAAATTTATGTTGACAATAAAGAAAAAAAGGAAAATGAATGTGAAATTGGGGCTGCATTATAAAAAAGTTTCAATTGTCCCTTATGATCCGGATTGGGTTCTTTATTACAAACAAGAGCAAACACTTTTGCAACAGGTTCTCGGCTATTTATGTAAGGATATTCAGCATGTAGGGAGTACGGCAGTTGAAGGCATGCCCAGCAAGCCAATAATTGACATAGCTATTGCCCTGGTTGACATCAGCTATCTGGATGAAGCAATAGACATTCTCGCTCAACTGGGGTATTTTTATTTAGGCGAGGGGAGAGCTAAAGGCAAATATTTTTTTGTTAAAGGCCCTAAAGAAAATACTACTCATCATGTTCATGTCACAGCATGGGGTAGTGTTGCCTGGCGAGAAATCTTATTATTCCGGGACTTTTTGCGTAAAGAACCGGCAAAGGCTCAAGAATATGCCAGGTTAAAGCAGCGTTTGGCGGAAGAATATGCTGATGACCGAGACGGCTATGCCGCTGCGAAATCAGAATGGATTAGAAGCCAGGGCTTTTAGCAATACTGGAAATACGGATATAAAACGCTGGAGGGGTGAATAAATGTCTGCTTTAGTCCGTAACCCCGACCAAAAGTATACCTATGGCGACTACCTTGCCTGGCCGGACGATGAGCGGTGGGAGCTAATTGGCGGCGTACCGTATAGCATGACGCCGGCGCCGTCACGGCGGCATCAGGCGGTAACCGGGGAAATCTACCGCCAAATCGCCAACTACATAAAAACAAACGGCGGGCCCTGTCAAGTGTATGTGGCACCCTTTGACGTCCGCCTGCCGAAGGGCGGCGAAAAGGACGAGGACATTGACACCGTCGTCCAGCCGGACATTGTCGTGGTGTGCGACCGGAAAAAACTCGACCCGCGCGGTTTGCGCGGCGCGCCGGACCTCATTGTCGAAGTCGTGTCACCTGCTACGGCCAGCAAAGACAAGCGGGACAAATTCCTGCTGTACGAGCGCTCTGGCGTCCGGGAGTACTGGATCGTCGAGCCAGAGGTTAAGCTGGTCACCGTCTTTACGCTGGCGGGCGGCCGCTACGGCCGGCCCGACGTCTACGCCGAGAACGACCAGGTCCCGGTCGGCATCTTCCCCGATTGCATCATCGACCTCGCCGCCGTCTTCGCCGATCTTGAGCCGGACGCCGACGGCGAGGATGAGGAATAGTTCCCTGGGAAGAGGGAAGTTGAACCGATTTCCCCTTTCTTCCTGCCTCATACCTCATACTTCATACCTCATACTTTAACAAAACCCAGCCTAAAACAACCGCAAAACCAAGAAAACCAGCAAAAAAACTATATAATCCCGCTTTATCGCCCAAAACGCCCATTAAACCCACACCGCTTGTTTACGATATATAAAATGAAAGCGCACAACCCCCCCCCAAACTCCGGCCGGGCGGCCGACGGCCGGACCCCGCGGGGTTTGGCGCGAAATATATGCGGGCACGGACGCCCGCGGGAATAATCAAGGAGGAGAAATACGGTATGATTATCAACCACAACATGGCGGCGCTCAATACTTATAACCGTCTGAGCGCTAACAACACCAACACATCCAAAGCCTTGGAAAAACTCTCTAGCGGCCTGCGCATCAACCGCGCTGGCGACGACGCGGCTGGTTTGGCTATCAGCGAAAAGATGCGCGGTCAAATCCGTGGCCTTGACCAGGCGACTCGTAACGCCCAGGACAGCATTTCGCTTATCCAGACAGCAGAAGGTGCTCTCAATGAAACTCACTCTATTCTCCAGCGCATGCGCGAATTGGCTGTACAGGCAGCCAATGATACCAATACTGCAACCGACCGTAACGAGATTCAAAAAGAAATTAATCAGCTGACCGATGAAATTGACCGCATCGCTAACACTACAGAGTTTAACACCCAAAAGCTGCTTGATGGCAGCAAAGTTGGTTTGCGTGACGCGATTAAGGGCTCAGTTACCGCTCAACTGAATACTACTGCAAATTTACAGTTTACTAATAGCACTCTTAGTCTTAATGGGTCTGCCATTGACGTTACTGGTACAATTATTATCACGCGCGTAAAAGAAGGCTCTGTAGCATCAGTTGGTGAATTTGCAATTGGTGATCCGAATGGAATTAGTGCTAGCCTAACAGGAACTGCACTCTCGACTATTGACATAGGTGGTAGCTTCAATATCAATATAACTGGCAATCTGCGCAGCATGAAGGTCGGCGAAAGCATCACGATCAGTGTGCGTAAATATGAATCGGAAAAAACTGATGCCAGCACGGCGCTATCCATGCAAATTGGCGCCAATAGCGGGCAGAATATCCTCATCGGCATAAATAGCATGAAAGCTGCGGATCTTGGCGTGCGCAACGGTAGTGATGCGCTTGATGTTACTACGTACCAGAACGCTACGGCGGCAGTTACCAGCATCAATAACGCCATCGAGCTTGTATCTGCTGAAAGATCCAAGTTGGGTGCTTTCCAGAACCGTCTCGAACACACCATTAACAACCTCAGTACTTCCAGTGAAAACCTGACTGCTGCTGAGTCTCGCATTCGTGATGTCGATATGGCCAAAGAAATGATGAACTTCCAGAAAAACAGCATCCTTGCCCAAGCGGCGCAAGCCATGCTGGCTCAGGCCAACCAGCAGCCGCAGGGAGTTCTCCAGCTGTTGCGGTAAAACATTTTTCGTTAATACAGCTACAACAAGAAATGCCCTCGCGCCAAGTGAGGGCATTTCTGCTAAATTGACTTGTAGACAGGGGCGGACATATGAATTTATTTGATAAAAATTTACAAATTTTAGAATCCAGAGGCATACACCTGCTGGATTTAGATCGCCAGCTTAACGAAACTGTTTTAACCTATGTGGGCACCGATGATGAGGGGGTAAAGTGGTTTTGGGATCACCAAAAAAATCCGGTATCAATTTCCGGAAAAATCGACAGTTCCAGTCTTCCTGATAAAAACTTAAAGCAGATAATATTTTTCTTTGGTCTGGCATCACTAAAAGAGATTGTTGATGTTGCCAGCCATGCTCATCCCGAGTCGTTATTTGTATTGATAGAGCCCAACCTTTCTCTTTTGCAATATGCATTAAATAATGAAGATTTTGCTGAATTGGATAATCTAAACTATGTAGTCTTTGCAGCAGAACCAGCTAAAATTATAAATTTTGTTGAAATGTTAGCTTCAAGCAAAATATTCTTGTTGATGAGAAGACCGTTCTTTTATTTTAATTCTTTTTATAGGCAACGCGACCTTAATCTCGTTAAAGAATATATTGTTGAAATACGACAGGCAATTAGTCATAAGTATTTTAAAATCGGCAATTCAATTCATGACTCGTTGATCGGTCTTATCAATAACATGCAAAACTTGGCTTCATTGCGGCTGTCGCCGGACGTTGCAGTATTGAAAAACAGTTTAAAAGGTTGCCCGGCGTTTATTGTCGCAGCTGGTCCGTCTTTAGATAAGAATATAAATTATTTGAAAGAGATTGGAAACCAGGGGTTAATAATTGCAGTAGATACAATCGCCGAAAAACTTGTTAACAATGGCATTTATCCTCATGTTATTAGCAGTGTGGAACGAATTAAAGTATGGGAGTATTTCTTCCAGGATAAACCTCCTTATTATAGTCAAAGCTATTTGGTAGCTCCTCCTTTAGTCCAGCCGGAATTAATTAATGCGTTTGCTGGCCGTGTCATTTTACCTATGCGTCAGTCTGTCAATGAGTATAGGTGGTTAAGTAAAGTATTGGGATTATCTGATGATAGCGCTATATGGATGGGAGCGTCGTGCGCCCATATAGCGATGGGTTTTGCTTTGCATCTGGGGGCCTCACCAATAGTGCTGGTTGGCCAGGATTTGGCTTATGGCCGGGATATGTCTAAGACGCACGCTGCCGGCACGGCATATGATGATAAACCTATGCCGGAACAAAAAGTTATAACGACAGTAGAAGGATATTATGGAGAAGAAGTAAAGACAAATAAAATATGGTTGGATTTTAAGTTAATGTTTGAAAAAATAATTGAATTGACCAAAGTTGATGTCATTAACGCCACTGAGGGCGGTGCAAGGATTAAAGGGACTGTACAAGAGCCGTTAAATGAAGTTATTGATAGATATTGTACTAGAGCGATAGATGTTTTTTCTGTTTTTGAGAATGCGCCTAAATATCGCATAGATTGGGATAATGTTTGCAAGTATATGAATGAATATATTCAACATCTTGAGAATTTAAGTGATGAATCAACACAGCATCTCAAAAAGCTAAAAGATATACAAGGACAATGGGATTTTTATGTAAAAAAATATGGTGTAAATCATATTTATGATACTATGCAAAAAACAGATATTTACTATAGGTGCATCCCTGAAGATTTATTGTTGTACCATAATTTGCAGGGACCTTTGGTAAATATTTCCCAAAAATTTTATTTAATACCGGATGATGGGAGTTTAGAAAGTCTAAAAGAAAATCTGCGGATACAAATAGAATTTTGTGAAATGTTTAGTGCTACGACTTGGTTAATAGCCCAGGTTATTCAGGAAAATTATCCTTGGGATTTATGTTAGATAAGTTTAAGTATGGAGTTGTTATTTACAATGTTTAGTGGTAAAACCATATTAATCACTGGCGGCACCGGGTCATTCGGCCGCCAGTTTGTCCGTACAGTTTTGGCACGATACAATCCTCGCCGCCTTATCGTATATTCACGCGACGAATTAAAGCAATATGAAATGCAACAGGAATTTTGCCACGAGGCATTACGCTTTTTTATTGGTGACGTGCGTGACGGTGAGCGCCTTATCCAAGCCATGCGCGGGGTCGATTATGTCGTCCATGCCGCGGCCTTAAAACAAGTACCAGCCGCTGAATATAATCCCATGGAGTGCATTAAAACCAACATTCACGGTGCGGAAAATGTCATCAAGGCGGCCATCGCCAATAACGTAAAAAAAATCATTGCTTTGTCTACCGATAAAGCGGCAAATCCAATAAATTTATATGGTGCTACTAAGCTTTGTTCGGACAAGCTTTTCGTTGCTGCTAACAATATTGTAGGTAGCCAGAAAACCCGATTTGCTGTGGTACGCTACGGTAATGTTGTTGGGTCGCGCGGCTCTGTTGTTCCGCTGTTTAAAAAACTGGTTGCCCAAGGAGCGCAAGAACTACCAATAACAGACGTGCGCATGACCCGGTTCTGGATAACCCTGCAGCAGGGCGTAGACTTTGTCTTAAAATCATTTGAGAGAATGCAGGGCGGTGAAATATTCGTTCCCAAAATTCCATCCAGCCGTATCGTTGATCTGGCAGAGGCTATAGCGCCCGGGCTGCCCCACAAAATAATCGGTATCCGCCCAGGCGAAAAGCTGCACGAAGTAATGTGTCCGGCAGACGATTCCCATCTGACACTTGAATTTGACGACCATTATGTAATAAAACCGTCCATTACTTTCCAAACCCCTGTCGACTATACAGTAAACCCACTAGGCGAGCACGGATGGCCTGTGCCCCAGGAATTTGAATATAATTCCGGTACCAATCCGCACTTTCTCACAGTAGAAGAAATAAGGGAGCTGCTAAAATGAAAACCATTCCCTATGCTCGGCAAACGGTGGACGAAATAGACGTCCAGGCTGTAGCCGACATCCTGCGTTCAGACTTTCTTACTCAGGGGCCGATAATTGAACGGTTTGAAAAAGCGGTAGCCGCTTACTGTGGCGTTAAATATGCCGTTGCAGTAAACAGTGCAACCTCAGCCTTGCACATTGCTTGTTTGGCTGCAGGACTCGGGCCGGGCGATGTATTATGCACTTCGCCGAACACCTTTGTCGCTTCGGCTAACTGCGCCCGGTACTGCGGGGCGGATGTCGACTTTGTTGACATTGACGAACGCACCTATAACATGAGTGCGGAAAGGTTAGCAGATAAGCTCTGTAAGGCGGCAAAGAAAGGAAAATTACCCAAAGTCATTATCCCCGTACATTTTGCCGGCCAGTCATGTCGTATGGACGAAATTGGGACAATGGCTAAACAATATGGTATTACCGTTATCGAGGATGCTTCTCATGCCATCGGCGGCAGATACAAGGGCCGTCCCATCGGTTGTTGCGCTTATTCGGACATGGTGGTCTTTAGTTTCCATCCCGTAAAGATTATCACTACTGGCGAAGGCGGAATGGTCCTAACAAACCGCGAAGACTTATACAAGAAGCTGCTGCTTTACCGCAGTCATGGTATCATCCGCGATCCGGCACAGATGGAAAATGAGCCTCATGGTAGCTGGTATTACGAACAAACGGCTTTAGGTTACAACTACCGGATGACAGACATTCAGGCTGCCCTGGGGCTAAGCCAGCTGGCTAAACTTGATCGGTTTGTCGCGTGCAGGATCGAGATCGCCCGGAAGTATGATACGGAGCTGGCCGATTTGCCGCTCATATTGCCCTGGCAGGACCCGGACGGCCAATCTGCTTGGCATCTGTATGTCGTGCGGGTTGACGTAGGCAAAACCGAGAAAACCCGGCGAGAAGTTTTTGACTCGCTGCGGGCGAGCGGGATCGGCGTCAATGTTCACTACATCCCGGTCCATACCCAGCCGTATTACCAGCGGCTTGGCTTCAAGCCGGGAGATTTCCCGATAGCCGAACAATATTATCAGGAAGCGGTTAGCCTGCCAATGTACTATTCGCTAACCGCAGAAGAACAGGCATATGTGATTGATTCCCTCAAGCAGGTGTTAAAATGAAAACAGTAATTATTAGCCAAGCGCGCATGTCTTCGACGAGGTTGCCCGGCAAAGTCCTCAAAGAAGTGTTGGGTAAACCGCTGTTGGAATATCATATTGAGCGCTTAAAGAGAACTAAAAAAGCGGATGAGATAATAATTGCCACTACTGTGAATAGTGCGGACGAACCGATTGCAGAACTATGCCAACGACTCAATGTTCTTTGCTATCGTGGATCCGAAGAGGACGTACTATCCCGTTATTATTATGCCGCCTGCGAAGCGCGAGCCGATGTTGTGATTAGAGTAACGTCCGATTGTCCATTGATTGATCCTGTAGTTGTGGACCAAGTTATTGAAGCATTTACCGCATGCGAGGGATACGACTACGTTGCCAATACCCTTGTTAGGACTTACCCCCGGGGAATGGATACAGAGGTATTTTCTTTTGTTGCACTAGAGCGAGCCTTTAAAGAAGCGGTAGCGGCGCCGGAACGGGAACATGTCACGCCATATATCTATAACCATCCTGAGCTTTTTAAATTTAAAAATATCGCCTACACAACGGACCAGAGCCGGCACCGCTGGACAGTTGACACAGTTGATGATTTTAGGCTGATAGAAAAAATTCTTTTGGAGCTTTATCCTGATAAGCCAGACTTTACAATGGAAGATGTTCTTGCCTTATTTGACAGGCATCCTGACTGGTACTTTATCAATGCCCATGTAGAACAAAAGAAATTTTGAAAGTATAACCCGCTAAGGTGACATATATGGATATCGTCTTTCGCACCGACTCATCCAGGGAAATAGGAACAGGCCATGTCATGCGTTGCCTGACATTGGCTGATGCCTTAAAAGAAAAAGGCTGCCGCGCGCTCTTTATCTGCCGGGATTTTGCCGGTAATATCGGCGGACTTGTCCGGGCTAAAGGCCACGAGGTCGTCTATTTACCCCACAGGCAGGACGAGCCAGATCCTGATGACCGCGTTTTCCATGCTGCCTGGCTGGGGACAAGCTGGCAGCAGGACGCTGAGGACACGGCGACAGTATTAAGAGAGAGATTTGATCGGCCAGTCGACTGGCTGGTGGTGGATCATTATGGCATTGATGCGAAATGGGAAAAAACACTGCGACCATATACCAGAAAAATCATGGTAATCGATGACTTGGCTGACCGCCCGCATGACTGTGATCTACTGCTTGACCAAAATTTATACGAAAACATGGAAAAGCGGTATGACGGCCTCGTACCGCCGGGAGCGATAAAACTGTTAGGCCCCAAATATGCGCTGCTGCGACCGGAGTTTTACCGTGCGCGTCAGAGCATTAGGCAGCGGGACGGCACGGTGCGGCGGATACTGGTCTTTTTCGGCGGTAGCGATCCAACCAATGAAACGCTCAAGGCGCTAAAAGCGATAAAAATGCTTGATCGGCCAGACATTGCCGTGGACGTGGTTATAGGAAGCTCAAATCTGCACAAAGAAGAAATTGCCGCATTCTGCCGGGATATGCCGCAAGTGACTTTGCATTGTCAGGTAGATAATATGGCTGAACTGATGGCTAACGCTGATTTGGCCATTGGGGCCGGGGGAACGACTACTTGGGAACGGTGTTATTTGGGTCTGCCGACTATCACTATAATTATTGCAGATAATCAAGCTGAAGTTCTTACTGTACTAGCCCAAAATGGAGTGATATGGAATTTAGGTTTTTGCCATAGTGTACGTATAGTGGACATAACTCAAGCAGTGCGAAAATTGACAAACTGCCGTATTTGTTTAAAAACGATGGAAAAATTAGCTCAACAATTGCTAGATAGTGCGGATGATGGTTACGAAGTAGTATGTTTAAAATATTTGTTATAAATTGGGGGATTACTAGTGGTTGTACGGTTAAAAAAATTACACGAAGGTGCCTTGGAAAAAGTAATGAATTGGCGTATGCTGCCTGAGGTTACTAAATACATGTATACAGATCCGAAACTAACTTTAGCTGAACAAATAGACTGGTTTAAAAAAATTAGCAAAGATCCAAGGGTTCGTTACTGGTTAATTGAGGTAGATGGGGTTGACGTAGGCATAATTAATTTAGCGGATATTGATACTGATAATTTGAGATGTTGCTGGGCTTATTATATAGCAGATACTTCGTTTCGTGGTCGGGGATTAGGTACTATAATTGAGTGCAATATTTATGACTATGTTTTTGATGTTCTTAAGTTAAATAAATTGTGGTGTGAGGTTCTCACATTTAACGAGAGTGTAATAAAATTACATCAAAAATTTGGTTCTGAGGTTGAAGGAATTTTAAAACAACATATTTTAAAGAATGGTATTTTTTATGATGTAGCAAGAATGGCGATTACAAAAGATAAATGGTATAAGATCAAAAACAATTACAGTTATGACAAAATTGAAATTGAACAATATTAACCTGCGTGTGAGGACTTGTAAATATGTTTGACATAAAAACTTATAAATTCCCAATAAGCCGAAATTATCCCCCTTTTATTATCGCTGAAATGTCCGGTAATCACAACCAGTCGCTTGAAAGAGCGCTGAGCATTGTCGAGGCGGCGGCTAAGGCAGGAGTTCACGCTCTTAAGCTGCAGACCTATACTGCTGATACAATGACAATTGATCTGAGCGAACGTGAGTTTTTCATAAGCGACGACAAAAGCCTGTGGCAGGGAAAATCTTTATATAAACTGTATCAGGAAGCATATACTCCGTGGGAGTGGCACAAGCCGATTTTTGACCGTTGCCGGGAGCTCGGTATTGTCCCTTTCAGTACGCCGTTCGATGCTACGGCAGTGGACTTTTTGGAGAGCCTCGACGTCCCGTGCTACAAAATTGCTTCATTTGAAAACGTGGATTTACCGCTCATCCGTAAGGTTGCGAGTACAGGCAAACCCATAATCATGTCTACTGGCATGGCGACTTTAGCAGAGATTGATGAGGCTGTAAGGACAGCGCGTGAGGCTGGCTGTAAAGAGCTGATACTACTTAAATGTACCAGCACCTATCCGGCAAGTCCGGAAGAATCCAATCTTTTGACTATACCTCACATGAGAGAACTATTTGGTTGCGAAGTGGGGCTGTCCGACCATACATTAGGCATAGGGGCGGCAGTGGCCGCTGTAGCGCTCGGGGCTACAGTAATTGAAAAACACTTTACGTTGTCGCGTGCCGATGGCGGGGTAGACGCCGCATTTTCCCTGGAGCCAGACGAGATGAAAATACTGGTTGAGGAAACTAAGCGGGCTTGGCAGGCGTTAGGCAAAATAAACTATGGGCCTACGGAGAAAGAGAAAAAGTCGTTGGTATTTCGCCGTTCGCTTTATGTAGTCAAAGACATGGCAGCAGGGGAAGAGTTTACGCCGGAAAATCTCAGAGCCATTCGACCAGGGCTTGGTCTTGCGCCCAAATATTATAATGAGTTAATAGGCAAAAAAGTAAACCGACCCATAATGCGTGGTACTCCGGTCAGCTGGGATTTGATAGGTTAGTCCTGCCCATATGGTCATCCTTGTCCGCGATTAAAGGAGTGAGTTTTATGCACGATGCCGACATAAAACGCGACGAAGTCACACAAAAAGCGCTTGAACTCATCGCCACTGTCGACGAGGCGCTGGTGCACATGGACAAGCAGCTGACTGAGTTGCGCCTGGAAGATTTTTGGCCGTTGTTTCGTGACTTTTTGCTGGCGGTAGCCGCGTTGGCGGATAACTGGGAGTATTATGTCACGTCAGACAGCGACCGTCAACGCATTGTCGAGGCGACTCGCGCCTTCGCGGCGGCGTATGATGAATTTGACAAAATCGCCGCGAGCGGCCAGGCGCCAGCTATTCAGGCAGCGCTCAATGACCGGCTAGTGCCGACCTATCATGCCTGGAAGGCGGCATTGTTTAGTAATTAAGGTCAATCGGTGGCGATGGTAGCATAGGTAGTTCCGGCCAGGGTTAAGCTTGACTTATTTGGAAAGTTGGCTTATTTTGCCGAAAACGGTTTACGGTTGTGGCTATCAAGCCAACGGGCCCGGCCGTAAAGCTCGATATCAAAAAAAGAATGAACAGCTATGCCCGATGCTTAGACCAAATGGTTAGACAAATGAAAAGAAGTACCGGTTGAGGTTTTAAAATACCTTGACCGGTTTTTTATTTTACAATGTTTAATTTTATGCCCATAATGTTTATTTCTACACTCTTTAATTGAAAATATAAACCTTTTTGTTTTCTGGTTTAATATACATTTGAAAATGTTGATAATTAAACATAAATGGATTAAAATTAAACCGAGAGGTGACATGAATGAAAACATATGAAAAGTTGTTACAGCTTGGGGTGTTTACGATCAATGACGTTGACGCACTTTATGGCAATAGAAACAGCGCTGCTTCGGCGGTTAGATCACTCCTGAAAAAAGGTCTGGTTACAAGCATTAAGAAAAATCTTTACGTTTGCAATGATTTAGAAAATAAAGCTCCAGTTGCCGATAGATTCAAAATAGGAAGCAGCATTACCAAGGATGCCTATATTTCTCATCATAGCGCATTGGAGTTCCATGGGATTGGGCACCAACTGTTTTTCGAGGTTTATGTTTCATCGCGTTCTGTTTTTAAGACTTTTGAGTTTGGCGGTATGACATACCGTTATATTGCCTCAAAAACAGAGGAGGGTGTTGAAACCTATAACACCAATCGCGGCGTACGCGTGACAAATTTAGAAAGAACGGTAATAGACTGTATAAAAGATTTGGATAAGGCCGGCGGGCTTGAGGAGCTTTTGCAGTGCCTGCGGTTAATAACTTTCTTGGATAGTGAAAAGTTGATGAAGTATCTAAAAATATATGAGATTCAGTTTCTGTATCAAAAAGCAGGTTATATACTGGAGCATTTTAAAGAGGCTCTTCAGCTTCAAGACAGCTTTTTTGAGTTTTGTCAAAAAAATATCGTAAAAAGTAAACGCTACTTGACCTACAAAGACGACAATAACTTGGTATACAATTCAAAATGGCGACTTTTTGTACCAGAAAACCTGTTTGCATTTACGGAACCTGGAGGAGACGAACTTGTATAAATATGATAAAGGTTATTTCGATAAAAGAGCAAAAGAAACCGGCTTTATAAGAGACAATCTTGAGAAGGTTTTCAGATTAGCCGACATTCTCGAATATATTAATCGTAATCCGCTGCACAAGGATTGTCTGGCGTTGAAAGGCGGTACAGCCATCAATCTTGTTGTGTTCAATATGCCGAGACTTTCTGTAGACATCGATTTGGATTTTTGCAAACCGGTTTCAAGAGAAGAAATGCTGGAATATCGAAAAAAGATAAATGAAGATTTAATCACTTTTTTACAGACGCAAGGCTATTCACTCAACCTTGAAAAGGGAAAAAATCCACATTCTCTTGATTCATGGATATTCTGGTACATTAATTCAGCTGGGAACAAGGATAATATCAAGGTGGAGATAAACTATTCGATGAGGGTGCATGTTCTGCCAATTATTGAAATGCCTATTCAGACGGATTTTTTAGAAAGAAGCTTCCCGATAAAGGTATTGTCTCCTTTAGAACTATTTGGCAGCAAAATCAACGCACTCATTGGCAGGAGGGCTGCGAGGGATTTGTATGATATAGACAATATGATTTATTTCGGTACTTTTGATGAAAGCGAATTGCCTATGCTTAAGAAATGCTTTCTTTTTTACTTTGCAGTGGGTAGTAGCAAAGAATATGATACCACCTTTGATTTAAGCGGAATTGACAGTTTGAATTGGAGCAAGATAAAGCAAACGTTACTTCCTATGCTGAGACGTAGTGAGCACTTCGACCTTGAGGTGTCAAAAAAGCGCGTTAAAGGCTTTTTAAGTGAGTTGCTTGTGCTGGACTCAAAGGAAAAGGAATTTTTGCAGCGATTCAAGGATAAA
>NZ_FNBU01000031.1:0-23802 GCF_900102435.1 Sporolituus thermophilus DSM 23256
CTGATGGTCTCTGGTTGCACCCGGCCGTAAGGCCGGGTGAGGATTGAAACTGGCCAATGCCGGTCATAGCGGCAAACTCCTTGTTGCACCCGGCCGTAAGGCCGGGTGAGGATTGAAACAGTCACTAATTCGACCTCCTTTTTGGCAGCCTCGTTGCACCCGGCCGTAAGGCCGGGTGAGGATTGGCCTATCTATTTGAGCAGTGGCTGGAGGTGCTATACCGGCACCATGTGGAGAGCGAAATCCAAAAGGCCAAATCAATCATAGATAATCTGGCACGGAGAAAGAGTTGAAACAGCTCGAAAGCTCTTATAGAAGCGGCCGCCGGATCTTAGAAGAATTGGACGAGATCAAAGCTATTGACCAACAAGTGATTATGGAGGAAATATCAAAACGAAAGAGAGGTAATATAGCTTAAAAATTTTTAACATGTGTCTTGATAATGGGGTGCCCTACACATGTTAAAAACAGAAGGAAAGGGCAATCTCTTATCGAAGGAGAAAGTAACAATGTAAGCAGACAAGGCGGGTAGTCCGGGTCAGGAGTTGACAAAAGGCATGTTGCAAGGGGAAAAGAAAAAATATATATACATCATCATGGCCATCCTGGGGCTTGTATTTCTTGCCTGTTTTGCTTTAACCGCACTGTTTTCTGACCGAACAGAGGAAAAGCCCCGGCGGGTGGCGGTGCTGATGTCAGGTGAATCGCGGAGGGGAAAACTGCTGGGGCTGCAGCAGGGACTGGCTGAACTTGGTTTTATGGAGGGTAACCATATTGTGTATCAGATAGTCTCTGCCGGTGAAAACCGGCTGAGGCTTGCCGAACTGGCTTGGGATTTGGTACGGGCGGAACCGGACGTTGTTGTGGCGCTGGGCGGTCTGGAAGTTGACGCTGCGCAGCAAGCAGTAGAGCGCCGGTATAAAGAAACGGGGCGAACTGTAGGGGTGGTTTTCGCCGGGGTAGCCTCGGCGACGTCCCGGGGATTATATCAAAATCCCCAACAACCGCGTTACATTACAGGGGTGGAAAACCTTGACGCCGAATTGTCGGGGAAAAGGCTTGAGTATTTCAAACACTTGGTGCCAAGTCTGAAAAAGGTCGGTGTTGTTTATGAGCCGGGCATTGTTCCCAGTGAGCAAGGGGTAAAATTCGCCCAAGAAGCCGCCCAACTGCTGGGGGTGGAAGTGGTGAAGTATCCTGTTCGTTCTCCTTATGACCTGCTTGCCCTGGAAACAACTCTCCTTCCCGATGCCTGTGACGGACTGCTGCTCATGCCAAGTTTTATGATTGAGTCGGGGGGAGAAGTTTTATACCGCTTGTCGCTGGTAAAAAAAATTCCCGTTTTTGGTTTGCGGGTTAAAGATGCCTCAACCTATTATTTTGCATCCTTCGGCCCTCATGTGTATCATCAAGGGCGGCAGGCGGCCAGACTTGTGGCGAAAATGCTTAAGCAAAGCTCGGCAGAGGATATTCCGGTGGAAACTCCGGATCGGGTTGAACTTGTGATCAACGTCGATATTGCCCGGCGAATAGGGGTTAAGTTAACGCCGGCTCAGTTGCATTATGCCGACCAGTTGGTAGGAAAGGACTGCCAATGACTAAGATTGGAACCAGAGTATTAACATACGGGTTGTTTATGGCATGGATGCCGCTCATTTTAATTGGCCTCTTTGTCATCTTTACCATCGGCCCCAGACTGGAAGCGGGAGTCGCCGAAAAAGCGGCAGCGAGCGCTCGTGTCAAAGCCGATGTGGTGAATGAACTGCTGATGGGAGTAGACAATCATCTGCAGGCTGTCGCAATGACCTCCCATGAGCGGCTGTTTACCATGGATGCCGAAAGCCGTCAAGCTTTGTTTTATGACCTGTTAAAAACAAATCCCCTGCTGGAAGAGGTGTATTTGCTGGACCGAAAAGGCAATTCAATTGCCTGGGTATCTCGGTGGCGGCCGACCGGGTCGGGCCAGCCGGAAAAAGCAGTAGTCAAACCGGAAAAAAAGAGTTCTTTTATTACCAATGTTCACAGGGAAAGTGACGGTAGGCTCACATCGATGATTTGCACACCCATTCGTTCCACCGGCTGGCAGGAGACCATCGGTTACTTGGGCGGCAAGGTGCGCTTGAGAGGTGTGGCCGACTTGGCCTTAACCGGTAATGCGCAGGGACGGGAAAACAGTTTTATTGTTGATGAAACAGGTCAACTGGTTGGACATGAAGATTTTAGTCAAGTATTGAGCGGCGTCGATGTCCGGAAAAGTTTAGCGGTGCAAGAGTTCATGCAAACCTTACGCCGTGAGGAAACACCGGCAGCGGAAAGAACGGCAATGGTCGGCGAAACAACAGCCAAACGATACGTGAATTATCAAGGTGCTGATGTGTTAGGTGCCTATGTTCCTGTTGGCAGCTGGGGATGGGCTGTAGTGGTAGAGAAAGAGCGGGATGAGGCGTTAAAACCGGTTAGGGATTGGATGGTGCGATTCTATTTTGTAGGCCTTTTTTTATCCTTATCGGCGGTTGGTATCAGTTATATTATTGCTAACAAAATTACCAAGCCCATTCGTGAATTAGAGCAAGGCGTAAACAAAATAGCCCGGGGAGAATGGGATCATGACCTTCCGGGCGGCGGTGATGACGAAGTCGGCTATCTTGTTAGTGCCTTTAACCGGATGTTAAAAGAGCAACGGCAGAAAAAAGAATTGGAGGAACGGCTGGTCCAAATGGACAAAATGGCAGCCCTGGGAACGGTCGCTGCCAGTGTGGCCCATGAAATAAACAATCCGCTTGCCGTTATTTCCGGATATAGTGAGGATATGCTCGACCGGCTGAGAGAAGGAGACAATGACGCGCTGCTTGCCGATGGCGAAAGATATCTTTCCATTATTTGCGACCAGACGAAACGGTGCAAAAACATAATTCGGATGTGGCTCGATACGGCGCGTTTGCCTCAAGCCGAAAGTGAACCTGTCAATGTTGTGGAGACGGTTGAGGCTGTCCGGGAATTGCTCCTGTATCGTGCTCAAAAGAAGGGCATTACCCTGCAAAAATGCCTAATAACGAATGGCGCCGGCGTTCTGCCGGTAGTCATAGCCAGTCGGGGACAGTTGCAGCAGGTATTGCTCAATTTGCTTATTAACGCGCTGGATGCTTGTGGCGAAGGCGACCGGGTCGAAATTCAGATCGAAGTAAGGGACCAAGAGTGTTTTCTGCGTATCATTGACTCCGGTGTGGGCATCCCAAAAGAAAACCTGTCCCGTATCGGCCAATCCTTTTTTACGACAAAACCGCCCGGACAAGGAACGGGGTTAGGAATTTATATCGTTAATGAGCTGGTGAAAGGCTGGGGAGGCAGGCTAGAGATTTTCAGTGAGGGAGAAGGCAAAGGGACGGTGGTCACCTTACGGCTTCCCCTCGCAAATAACGGGAGAGAACAGCATGGAAAACCAAACGTCAGCAGTGATTCATGTATTGATCATAGAAGATGAGGATTCGTTTCGGTCGCTGCTGGAAAATAGACTTGATCGCAAAGGATATTGCATAACCGCTGCGGCCAACGGCGAGGAGGGTCTGAAAGCGGCCCGAGAAAAGTCGTTTGATGTGGCACTGGTTGACATTCGCCTTCCGGGCATGAACGGCATCCAGGTACTCCAAGCGCTGCGGCAACTGCAGTCGCCGCCGGAAGTACTCATGATGACCGGCCATGGCACCATTGAAACAGCCATTGAGGCTATGCGCCAAGGAGCATACCATTATCTGACCAAACCTTTGGATTTAAAAGAATTGGAACTGGTGTTGGCAAAAGCTTTGGAAAAACGCCGCCTTGCCGATCGGGTGGAAGGATTGAACCGGGCACTGGACCGGCAGACAGGCGAGCCGGAAATAGTGGGAAACAGTCCGGCCCTGCTAAAGGTGATTGACTTGACGCGCAAAGCGGCCTCATGGGATATACCGGTTCTGATTACCGGTGAAAGCGGCACCGGTAAGGAATTGATAGCCAAAGCACTTCATCATTGGAGCAGCCGGAAGGGGAAGCCGTGGATAGCCATTAACTGCGGGACTTTACCAAGTAACTTGCTGGAAAGCGAACTGTTCGGCCATGAAAAAGGTGCCTTTTCCGGTGCTGTCGCTTCCCGCGTGGGACTGGTGGAAGCGGCTCACGAGGGCACGTTATTTTTGGATGAAATTGGTGAATTGGAGGTTGGCCTGCAGGCCAAACTGCTGCGGTTTTTAGAGTCCGGCGAATACCGACGGATCGGCAATAACCGATTATTTAAAACTAATGTTCGCGTTGTAGCCGCCACAAACAAGAATTTGGAGGAAGCCATTGCTGCCGGCCAATTCCGGGAGGATCTCTATTACCGCCTTAGCGGCATGATTCTGCGTTTACCGCCTTTACGGGAAAGACGGGGCGATATACCCCTCTTAGTTCAACACTTCCTGAAACGCCGCTATCCGCATCGCCAGCCGCCCATCGATCCGTCGGTCTGGGAACGGATGGAGGCATACCGCTTTCCGGGCAATGTGCGGGAACTGGCCCACATGGTAGACAGGGCGTGTATGTTGTATGACGGCGGGATGCTTAGCTGGCACCATTTCGTTGGCTTCTGCTACGATGGAGTTGACCGTTCCCGTAGTCACAAACCCGCTGATTCGGCCTTTGTCTATCCGCCGGGGATGCCGCTGGAAGAGGTGCGGCGGAGGCACATCTTAGCAACCTTGGCCATGGTAGGGGGCAATAAAGCTGTGGCAGCAGAAAAACTTGGCATTGGACTCCGAACCTTATACCGGTATCTGGAAGAATGGAATTTGACAGGGCAGGATGAACTAACGTAATTGGTTCATCCTGTTTTTATTTACCCTAATCGGCGTGTACCGTCATACATCTCTATGCGCGTGTTTAAGTCAGCGGTGTGGGTATGTATGACTTTTTTGCTGTCTGCCATTTTGGCATAGGTGCAATGATTCTTGCCAATTATGCATAAACGTTTTGTCATATTGGCAAAGTACCATGGGTTTACACATACAACCAATCTTGGTGACCTCGGTTTTTCCCGGTTTTGAAGGGCCGATACAATTGGCATGAAACATGCAATATACCATACGGGCGATTCAGTGTCAGGAACGGAAAGAGGAGGAATTATGGAACAGGACAAAATGAAGCGTCGCAGCTTTCTGAAAAAACTATCGACGACTTTGGCAGCGGCCGTAGCCGCTGCCCCTTCTGCAGCTTCCGCATCGATGAAAATTCCCGGTCGGGATCGCAAGGATCCCCGGTATACCGGTCAGACCGGCAAGCGGTTCGGTATGGTTATTGACTTGCGAAAATGTATTTCCTGTCAGGCCTGCACGGCTGCTTGTAAAATAGAAAACCGCGTGCCTGCAGGTCACTATCGGACTTGGGTTGCCGAATTTGAAACCGGTATATACCCGGCGGTGCGTAAAGTGTTTCTGCCTCAATTGTGCAACCATTGCAGTGAACCGGCTTGCGTTTCCGTTTGCCCTACGGGAGCCACCTTTAAACGGGATGACGGCATCGTTGTTGTAGATGATACGATTTGTTGGGGTTGCGGTTACTGCATTAACGCTTGTCCCTATGATAAGCGGTTTTTCAACCCCGTTACCAAAGTGGCTGACAAGTGTACTCTTTGTGCCCATCGGTTGGACCGGGGATTGCTGCCGGCTTGCGTCGAGACCTGTGTCGGCGGAGCCAGGGTCTGCGGTGATTTAAACGATCCGAAGAGTGAAGTGAGTCAGCTGTTGCAGAAATTCCCCACCAGTGTTTTGCGTCCGTCGCAAGGTACGGGCCCTATGGTCTTCTATATTCATCTTGACAGAAGGATTCAGGAGGTACCTGCTGCCAGCGCAGCGATGGAAGACCTGGTTCGGAAACAAGAAGGCACCCTGCGGGGAGAATGGACGACAATTCATACGAAGGAGGCAAGCAAAGGTGAATGAGTTTCTGACAACTCTTTGGAATATTACGCCTGACCGGCCTTGGGGGATTGATATTCCCAATTATTTTTGGTTTACCGGGTCGAGTGCGGCTGCCTTCATCATATCCAGTTTTGCCCACGTATTTGGGATGAGAAAATATAAACCCATTGCCGGGTTTTCCTTGCTTCTGGCTTTTGTACTGCTGGTGGTCGCACCTTTTAATCTCATTGATGACTTGCGCCAGCCGGGACGGGTCATTCACTTTTTCCTTTACGGCTGGGAGAACTTTCCTACCTCGCCGATGAAGTGGGGGGTATTGCTGCTGCTGGCGTATCCGCTGTTAATTTTCACTGAAGCTTGCATCATGTACCGGGAAGATCTGATAGGACGAATGCAAACTTCCCGGAACAGTATCATGAAAAAAATATATAAGTTTCTTACTTTTGGCCGTACAGCCATTAACGATACGGAGCGAAAGAAAGATCACAAGTTAAGCTATTGGCTTGGCGCTGCCGGTATACCGCTGGCCCTTTCCGTTCATGGCTATACCGGCTATATTCTTGGCGCCGTCCATGCCTTTCCGCTCTGGCATACGCCTTTAATGCCCGTACTGTTTTTGGCAAGCGCCATGGTGTCAGGCACGGGACTTCTGCTGGTGTTGCTGCCGGTCGTGCAAAAGTTCTTTTCTCCTGTCGGCAAAGTGGATCGGGTGCTAATGGCTGATTTAGGAAAATTATTGGCCTGGTTCATTGTCATCGACTTGGTAATCCGGTTTTTCTGGCTAACGTTTGCCATGCCTTTTAACGGCAGCGAAAAATATGCTCTTTATGAGTTTTTCAGCTACCATCAGTTTGACATCGTGGTCATCGAATATATTATTGGCCTCTTTCTGCCCATGGCGGTCGGTTTCACCGCGCTACGGCAAAAGCTTTCTTTCGTCATGGCCGCAGGCTTCATCAGTGCCGCCGGCGTATGGCTTTTCCGCTGGAACACCGTCATTGGGGGCCAGGGGATGGCCAAATCTACAGGTGGATTGTTAGAGTACCATGCAGCCGTTACCGGACAGGACAGTATCATGTCCGTATTGGCTAACGGCAGTCTGTTTGTTGCCGTATTATGTCTTGTTATGCTTCTTTTCCCTTGGGGGGATGAGATGAAACGCTATTATGAGAAAGGAGCCTATCATGGATACGAGTCGCCGAAACTTTTTGAAAGCCACGGCGGGAATAGCAGCCGTGGGAGCAATCTCGGGCTATAAGGATATGCTATCTTTGGCCGCTACCTTCCGCGATCAAGGGGAGCGGGCCGCTGATCCTGTTTACGGCAATGCTTTACAACCGGAATACACCGTCAGCGAAGACGGCAAAGTAAATCTCGATTCAGGCTTTAAACTGGTCAATACCATGTGCAATGGCTGCACTACCCATTGCGGTGTCCGCGTTAAAATAGACAAAGCTTCCGGCAAGGTGGTACGGGTAACCGGAAATCCTTACAATCCGCTCTCCAGCCATCCGTGGCTTGAATTCAATACAGATATCAAAGAGAGTTTTGCATGGACGGCAGGAGGCGGTGATAAGAAGACCAACCGTTCTACGGTGTGTGCCCGCGGCAACAGCGTCTTTGACAAAATTCACGATCCTTACCGGGTTTTGACGCCTCTCAAGCGTGTAGGCAAACGGGGCGAGAACAAATGGCAGCCCATTTCGCTTGAACAAGCCATCAAGGAAATCGTCGAAGGGGGAGACCTCTTTGGCGAAGGTCATGTGGACGGCCTGGCCGCCATACGGGACACCACTACCTTGATTGATCCCGATAATCCGGATTATGGGCCCAAATCGCAGCAGCTTGGTTGTATCGGCGCCGTTGATGACGGGCGGCAAAACTTTGTCGTCCAGCGGTTTCTTATGGCCTTCGGTTCAAAAAATATGGCCAATCACACTTCCATCTGCGGCCTTTCGATGCGGGCCGGCAGCGCCGCTTTTTTGGGCGACTTTGAAAAGTACCCCCATTTAAAACCGGACTTTGACGAATGCGAATTCCTTATCAACTGGGGGACTGCTCCTGGTCAGGCAGGTAATCCTTTCAAATTAATGGGAAAACTGCTTGCCAATTCCCGGGCTGAAAAGAAATTGCGTTATGTTACCATTACACCCATCTTAACCAACAGCGATACCATAGCCACAGACCGATCGACGTGGATTCCGATAAAACCGCAGGGTGATCTGGCGCTGGCCATGGGGATGATTCGCTGGATTATTGAAAACAAGCGGTATAACGAAGCCTATTTGTCGATACCGAGTGCTGAAGCGATGAAGCAGTACAAAGAGGGCAGTTTTACCAACGCTTCCCATCTGGTGGTCGTGGAAAAAGGCCATCCGCTGGAAGGAAAGTTTTTGTTCAAAGAAGTCCCGCCGGTTAAAGAAGGCGAAGAGCCGGGCAAGATTTTCTACTGTATTGAGCACAAGACCGGAGAACTGGCTCTTGTCACCGAGACAAGCAAAGCAAGACTAAGTGTGGATCAGAGAGTAACCATCGACGGGCAAAGCATTGCTGTAAAGTCGTCGTTTAAGCTGCTGGAAGAAGCGGCCATGCAAAAAACGCTGCACGAGTACAGTGAGATTAGCGGTGTGCCCTTGAAAGATCTGGTATGGCTGGCCGACGAGTTTACCAGCCATGGCCGTAAGGTTGGGATCCATTGCCATGGGGGAACCATGCACACTACCGGATTTTATACCACTTACGCTATTCTGACGCTGACGGCTCTCGTCGGCGCTGTCGGATACAAAGGGGGCATGAGTACCGGCGGCGGCAAATTCGCTGATTGGCAAGGACCGCGGTATGACCTTTTTGCTTATCCTGATAAGCCGAAAATATCCGGCATCCGCCTGGACCGCACCCGCAGCCCTTATGAAAAGAGCAGTGAATACAAGCGCAAAAAGGCCCAAGGCAAGCCTTATCCGGCTGAAGACCAGTGGTACCCGTTTACTAACTCGGTGGAAACAGAGTTTCTTAATGCATCGATAAATGGTTATCCATACCGGTTAAAAGCGCTGCTCCTCTATAATGCTTCCTTTATCTACGGCACATCGGGGGCCAAGTTTCTGGCGGAAAAGCTGAAAGATCCCAAGGCGTCCATTCCGTTGATTATATCAGTTGATCCTTTTATCAACGAAACTTCGCAGTTAGCGGACTATATCATTCCTGACAGCGTTATGTATGAAACTTGGGGTGTGTTAGGACCGTGGCACGGTACGCTGACCAAAGCCAGTGTTATCCGGTATCCGGTTGTGGAACCAAGAACGGCAAAAACGGCTAATGGTGAACCGATTTGCCTGGACAGTTTTCTCATCGAACTGGGCAAGGCATTGAAGCTTCCCGGCTTCGGCGACAAGGCAATTAAGGGGACGGACGGGAAGCTGTATCCATTGCATCGTCCCGAAGATGTCTATTTGCGGGTGTTTGAAAACATTGCTATGGATGGTACGCCCGTACCGGATATTAGCGACGAAGAATTAGAGATATGCGGATTGAATGAGTGGCGTGTAAGATTACAAAACGTGTGTAGCGAAAACTGGCGTAAGGTAGCTTACATCATGGCAAGGGGCGGCCGGTATGAATCGAAGTCCAAAGCGTATGATGGTGAGCTGTTGGCAAAACGCTACCCCAAGGCGATTCAAATCTATAACGAAACGGTAGGTACAACCCGCAACGCCTTGACCGGCGAGCGCTACAGCGGTGTTCCGCTGTATTACGAGTCCCGTCTTACGGACGGTACGCCGCTGGCCCACGTTGCCGATCCGGCCCAATATCCTTTCCTGGCATTTAGTTATAAGTCTCACGTGGTATCAGCGGCCTCAGCTTCCTCCGAACAAATACGGGAAATTCGGTATACCAACTACGTTGATATCAATACAGAGACGGGTAATAAGCTGGGGCTAAAAGACGGCGATATAATTAGGCTCAGATCTCCGCACGGTACCTTAACCGGCGTCTGCCGGCTACGGCAAGGGATTCATCCTCAAGCCGTCGGGGTTGAACATGGCTTCGGCCGCTTTGGGGAAGGTGCTGCCGACGTTGTAGTGGGAGATCAAGTGATGAAACTGTCGAAAAGCCGGGCGTCCGGCACCTGGATTAACCAATTGGGCATGTTTGATCCAAGCCGCAAGGGCCGACAGCCTTTAGCTGATTTTGCTTGTGGTTCCAATGCGCGCCAAGCTGTCCCGGTTACAATTGAAAAAGTGAAGGCATAACGGTATTACGGAAAAATCCAAGACCGGTCTATAGCGGTCTTGGATTTTTCTTCGTGCGCCCGGCATGGGCACTGACACGGTAGAGTAAATGGGATAGGCGCGGGGCGAAGGTCAGTGCTCTTATCCGGGGAGGCCTGCCGGCAAGCCGGGGCAAGCCGGCAACCCGGGCCGAGATTTTTTACGGCTGCAGCCGGTATTCACAAAGGTCACCGGCTACGGAGAATTCTGCTGTCGTAATGTTTTTAATGTCCTGTACCGTCAGACCGGGCACAATTTCCTTTAGCACCAATCCCTGGGGTGTTACGTTAAACACCGCCTTGTCAGTAATGATAACGTCCACTACGCCCTTGCCGGTAAGGGGCAGACTGCATTTTTTCATCACTTTGGAATTGCCCTTTTTGTCAGTGTGCTGCAAAGTGGCAACGACTTTGCGCGCTCCGCCGACAAGGTCCATGGCGCCGCCCATCCCCGGCGAATACTTTCCTGGCGCGATGGGCATGGCCCAGTTGGCGATATTTCCCTCCTGGTCCACCTCCAGGGCGCCTAAGATAGTCGTATCAACATGACCGCCCCGGATGATGCAGAACGAGGTCGCCAGATCAAAAATCGACGCTCCGGGCATGAGCGTGATCGGCTGCCCGCCGGCGTTGGCGATGTCAGCGTCCTGCTCGCCCAGTTTGGGAGTGGGGCCAAACATTAGACAGCCGTTTTCCGACTGCAAAATTACGTTGATTCCGGGGGGAATATAGTTTGCCACTGCTGTCGGTATGCCAAACCCCAGGTTTACCACTTCCCCGTCGCTTAGTTCCAATGCGGCTCTGCGCGCAATCATTTCTCTAAAATCCATCGTGCATGAACCTCCTTGCTTAAAAATTTGGCCGGAAAAATCAGCTTAAGCGGCCCGTTCGCACCCACAAGTCTTTAAAAATTTCCTGATGCTCGGCCAAGGTATACCCCTGAATGACCGCTTTGACAAAGACGCCGGGCGTACCTACCCGCTCTGGTTCAATATCTCCCACTTCGACAATTTCGTTAACTTCCGCCACTGTATAGTCGGCGGCTATGGCGAGAATGGGGTTGGAGTTAATCGACACGCCCCGGTACTGGACGTTGCCCAGCCGGTCGGCGCGGTAGCCTTTGATGAAGGCAAAGTCTGCCCGGAGCGGCAGTTCCAAAAGGTACTCTTTGCCGTTAATCGTCAGTTTCTGCTTGCCTTCTTCCACCAGTGTCCCAATGCCGATAGGGGTCAGTACACCGCCCAGTCCTGCGCCGCCGGCCCGA
The DNA here is from genome assembly GCF_900102435.1 of Sporolituus thermophilus DSM 23256. Taxonomy (NCBI): domain Bacteria; kingdom Bacillati; phylum Bacillota; class Negativicutes; order Selenomonadales; family Sporomusaceae; genus Thermosinus; species Thermosinus thermophilus. Next base: position 11,462 of record NZ_FNBU01000031.1, read on the forward strand.
ATTTTCTCGATCCATGTGCCCATTGGATAGAACTCTACCTCTAATTCGCCGCTCTTGTAGATTTCCAGGGCTTCCGGACAGGTGCCCGTATGGGCGGTTATAAACTTTTTAACCTGTTTGTTTTTAAACAGCGGGGCCAAATCGAACCCGCCGCCGGGGTAGGAGTTGACAACGGCAATTAAAGTAAGATCCTTGACTTGTCGTTCAACTAGTTTTTCAATACACTTCAGCGGCGCACCCACGCCCAGAAAACCGCCGACCATGATGGTGGCGCCGTCATGAACCTTTTCCATGACTTTGTCCAAATCCATAACCTTGTTCATATTCTCGCTCCTTTCGTATTGTTAGTATGAGCCAGCTGTTGTAGCGCTGCGTTTTTCCGGTGCTGGGCGATGAGCGTCAGCCCAATGCCGGCAATGCTTAAAACAGCGGCAATTATAAACGCTTGAGTATAATGGCCGTTATTGAACTCCTTAACCCGTGCTGCATTACGGTCCGCATTGATCACCGGCACAATGGCGCCGTCTGCTTTTTTGAGGGAAGCGATGCTGTTGGTTTCCAGTGCCAGTGCGACTTCCTGTATCAACGGGCGCGGCCGGCGTAGCCTAGCAGTGGCGTATCCGCAGAAATAACACCTCATTCGTACAACTAATGTTATTTTAGCATAGTTTCATTAATTGTGAAAATAGTTACAAATAATATAATAGGCAAAATAGTGTAATAAAAAAATTAGAGGTTGAGGTGCAAAAACTAAAACTGCTGCTGAAAAATATTTCCTCATCCGCTTCCACGCTGGACGATATTGCTCTCGCGCTCGACCGTAATATCAATGTGTTCAAAATTGACAATGATGCTGAGTAGCTTGTGGAATGTATGAAAAGAGAAACAGTCGTCGGCCAGATGAAAATCGGGCAATAGTCTGTAGCCTGGGTTAGCGTATGGACAAGCGATATTGGCCAGCCTTAGCAGACCGATCTTTGTTGCTATAAATGAAATGAGTTTTATTTTATGTTAAAGTTTTGATATAAAGAAAAGAGCAGCTTTACCGCGAGGCAGGCTGCTCTTTTTATCTTTTTATATTTTCGTCACTTTTCTACCGGTCCCGGCCAGTGGTTCATGCCGCCGAGGACGTTGTATACATTGGTGAAGCCGTTGTTTCGTAGTAGTTTGGTGGCCTGGCTGCTGCGGTTGCCGCTGCGGCAGATGACCAGCACCTTTTTATCTTTGGGCACCTCGTCCAGCCGCTTATCGAGCTGGTCAAGCGGGATAAGGACCGCGCCGGGAATATGGCCCTGGGCAAATTCGTCGGGGGTACGGACGTCGAGGATGACGGCGCTTTTGCCCTGCCAGGCGTTAAGAGCCTCTTCGGGCGTTACGTCAACGGCTGGCGCCGGTTGCTGCAGGGGCGACGATGTTGCGCCGCCACAGGCGGTAGTGAGCAGAGTGAGAATAAGCAAAATGGCCAGCACGGCAAGTTTGGTTTTCGTGGTCATTACGGCCTCCTGCTTTAGTATTTTCGTTATGAATGTGTTCGATCTCTTGCGGCGAAGATCCTGTAGAAATGACGCGGCTGCCGGCCGAAATTGAAACAGTGAACGACATTTCCCGGGAAATATTGTAAAAAGTGCCATGGGGTGTCGGTTCAATGGGAAAAATGGTGTGGTGAAGCGTAGTGAAGTAAGGGATGGATATTAATTGGGCTGAAGTAGGGAATTTGGAATAATTTTGCAGGAAATTATGACAAAATATGGAATGCTTTAAATTAGCATTTAAATATTTCCTCGTTTTAAAGGGGGCTAATAATTGTTTACTGATTTTCGCGTTGCGCGCTACGAGGTGGTGCTGGAAGCCGGGCCGAAGGGCTTGCTGCTGCCGCCGTATAAAGGCTCTACCCTACGCGGTGGCTTTGGCCATGTCTTTCGCCGCATCTGTTGCAGCCAGACGGAAGCGGTTTGTTCGCAATGTATGTTGGCACAAGCCTGTGCTTATGGGCAAATTTTTGAGCCGTCACCACCTGCCGGTAGTGCTGTGCTGAAAAACCTTTCCGATATTCCTCGGCCTTTTGTCATCGAACCGCCGTTAGAAACCAAAACGCATTACGCGCCAGGGGAACAGCTCAGGTTTGGCTTGGTTTTAATTGGGCAGGCTATCCAGTATTTGCCCTATTTTGTTCTGACTTTTAAGGAGTTAGGCAATATTGGGCTGGGAAAAGGGCGTTTGACGTTTGTTTTAGCGGAATTTCGGGCAGTGATGGCCGATGGCCGGGTTGTTCCTGTTTATAACCGGGCGACTAACATGGTGACATCGGGTAATGCGGGCGTTACGCTGGGGGAGTTGACGGCGGGGGAGACCTTTGCGGCCAGCGAACTTTGGCTAAATTTTATTACCATGACCCGGCTGAAATACGACCACAGTCTTGTTACGACGGTGCCTTTTCATGTATTAATCCGCAATCTGCTTAGGCGCGTTAGCACGCTGTATTATTTTTTTCATGGTTACCGGCAAGAGGATGTTGACTACCGACAGCTTATCGCTCAAGCGGAAATGGTGGATACCATCCGCGCCAGCCTGCGGCTGGTCGACTGGGAGCGTTATTCGCACCGGCAGGAAACAAAAATGAACATGGGCGGCTTGGTCGGGGAAATCGTTTATGCAGGCGACATTGCTCCGTTTTGGCCGCTGCTGAAGCTCGGGGAAGTAATCCATGTCGGCAAAGGGTGCGTGTTTGGGCTGGGGAAATATGAGGTGAAGAACGAGCATGAGCAGTATTGAGGCATTATTTAGTGATCTTATTGGCGCCACTAACGCTGCGCCCTATTCTTACCAATTGCGTTGCGCGCAAGCGATACAACAGGGGAAAAACGTAATAGTTTGTGCCCCGACCGGAAGTGGCAAAACATGGGCGGCTCTTTTAGGGTATCTTCACTCGAGGCAGATTGGACAGCCCTTTGTCGATAGAGTTTTTTATGTCTTACCTATGCGAACCTTGGCCAATAGTCTTTATAGATCAGTGCAAGACAGCTGTAAACAGGTATTTGACGTAACTTCTTTGCCGGAGGAGAAGCGTTATCACCCGAGCAAGCTGGCGGTGACTATTCAGACCGGTGAACGCAAGGCAGACCCATTTTTTGAAGGGGACATTATCTTTACAACCATAGACCAATTACTCGCCGGCTATCTAAACATTCCACTGTCGCTGCCGGCAAAACTTTCTAATATTAATGCGGGGGCGCTACTTGGTTCACTGGTTGTCTTGGACGAAATCCATTTGTTAGATCCGAGCCGTTCGCTGGCTACGATCGTGGAGATGGCAGAGCGGTTAGCTCCTTATGTTCAGTTTGTTGTTATGACTGCTACTATGTCATCAAACGCTGTCCAAGCCCTCCAGCAGCACTTGTCGGCCGAAGTGATCACGGTAAGCGCTGAAGAATTAGCAATAATGCCCAGTCACAAGGATAAGCGCCGGCGCTATGTTTGGACGGGAAGCCCGGTAACGGCAGCGCAAGTTTTAACGCACCACAATAATGGTAGAACAATTGTTATCTGCAACACGGTTGCCCGTGCTCAAGGCCTTTACCGGGACCTAAAAGATGTGCTGCACCCCGGCTGCCAACTGTTTTTGTTGCACAGCCGTTTCTTAAAGCAGGACCGGCAAGCTGTTGAAGGTCAATTAATGCGCTATTTTGGTCCTAACGCCCAAGAGACAAATGCTATTTTGGTAACAACACAGGTTGTCGAAGCAGGAGTGGATATCAGTGCTGATAATCTTCATACCGAGCTTTGCCCGGCCAACGCCCTGATTCAGCGGGCCGGACGCGCCGCGCGTTATCCTTTTCCCCGCAATACTGGCACCGTTTGGGTGTACGAGCCGGAGGTAGATCAACAAGGTCGTTACCGCCTAGGCCCATATCGCGACCGCTTATCGGCAGCGGCAATAGAAAGAACAAGGCAAGCGATAGCTGCTCAGAACGGAAATATTTTGGGGTTTGCGGAAGAACAGGCACTGGTAGATTTAGTACATGGTAAGGCGGAGTCAGAAGTATTTACAGCAATTTTTGCCGATAACGCGCGGCGGCGCAGAGAAGTAAGCCAGGCAATCGACACTGCTGATCGCAGCAAAATCGTTGATCTTATTCGCCATGTTGACTCAATTGGGGTAATAATAACCGATACGCCCGAAACAATTGACCTGAGTCGCCTGCCGGAACTTTTGTCCGTGCCTCGCACCAGCCTGTACAGCGCTTTTAACACTATGACTGGTTGCGGTGCACCGGGCGAATGGTTTGCGAAAATACCGCGAATAAAAGAAACTGATGGGCAAGTAACAACCGTTGAGTGGCATGCGTTGACAGTCGGCAACGAACTCAAAATGGCAGAATGGCTTATTGCCATTTCGCCCCGTTTTGCCCGCTATACGGCCGATATCGGTTTGGAACTGGGGGTGCCAGGGCCGGTCCCGCAGGTTCCGGCAAACGAGATTCAACCATGGACACCTTACCATTTTGAGTATGAGCCGTTTAAAGACCATGTAATAAAGGTGGTAGAAGAAGCTAGGCACGAGGCAAAGCGGTCTGTCTGTGCAAGGTATCGTCTGGAACGTCATTTGGGGTTGCCCCCAAGATTTGCTGAACATCTAGTCGAGATTACTTGCGCCTTGCACGATACGGGGAAACTACTTAAACAATGGCAGCAAGCTGCGCTCGACTGGCAGCAGCGGTTTTATCCAGAGCAAATCGTGGAGGAAGGTAGTCCGGTTGCACATACCACCTTTCGCCCTGAGGCTGGCGATATTGAAAAACAAAGATTGATGCACCTAACGCGGGGGCCGCATGCGGCTGAAGGCGCTTTTGCTGTGAGTAAGGCGCTAGGAAGATATTTTGACAAGCATTTTCATGATGAGGAAATTATTGGTGGGATTTGGAAGGCGATACTAACGGCTATTGCGCGGCATCACAGCAGCCAAACGCAAACGGTGGGCAGGAAGTTAAGCTTTATTGCGGATGCAGCGTCATGCCTGAATGCAGCTGTTTTAGCCGCCGGTTTAGATATTATGGTGGATGAATTGATTGTACCTATCCAAGAGAGGGATGGCGAAAATTTTAAGCGCGCCCTTATCAGCGCGGAAGAACATTATGTGTGGCTGCCGCTTTATTGGTTCTTAGTGCGCAGGCTGCGTTTGGCAGACCAATATGCAACCAAAATGACAGGGGGGTGATAGGCATGCAGAATGATGTCTTGGATTTTGTCGATGTAACCAAAAAAACCGGTTCTTACGCCGATGTACTAGTCGCGATCGGGATGGCTGATCTACTGCAGGAGGTTAAAAGGGTAAGTACGCCTACCGCCGCAGCCACCATTCGTGACGAAGGCGACCATTACCGCATAACGATTCGTCCGGCGCTGACAAGTAAAGATTTTGAAAAGTGGCATCCAGGACCGGGCTATTGCTACATTAAGTTAAAGGAGGATGATCCCGATTGTCCGCCGACCGGATATTATGACTATGAAGCGGCACGGGGACAGGAAAAGGTATACAAAGAATATCAAGAAACATTAGGTAAACAGGCGACAAAGGTTGCCAAAAGCCTACAGGAACAGGGGCTTGAGCACCCGGTTCCGCCGCCCGATGATTTGCCAGTAATAAAGACCTTCAATGCTATGCGAATGGGCTCAAACAGCTATAACCAACTACATAAAGCGCTCCGGGAGACAACAGGCCTGTCGCGGCTAGTAATGAGCAGAATTGGTCTGGCCAACTTTGATCCGGCGCTGCAGCAAGACGAGCCGCCCTTAAAAAAAGCGGCGTCAGTATTACAACTATTTAATCCTGCTGCGGGCAAGGGTACGCATCGGCCCAAGCCAGATAGTAGTGCTGCTGCTGGATTTTCCGATAAACTAGCAGATTGGTTTGAGGAGTGGCTGAAATTTCGGGCGATGCACTTGGCCATGTTAACCTATCCGGTAGGGGATGATACCAAAGTATTTATTATTGCGCCGGAAAATGCAACTGTTAACCAGATAGCTTTGTTGCGCCAATCGCTGCTGGCCCAAAGGTTGTTCGGCTCGCTCTGGCTTGATATCCAGGCAATTTTAAGTTCAGCCAAATTTTTGATCGAACACTCGCAAGAGTATGCAGGCAGTCAAGGTGTTTTCACTATGCGCGGTCACACGCCGCAAGATATCATTAAAGGATTTAATACCACTTATTTTAAAAGTTTGGGTACAGCATCAGCTACAATGAATATTTCTTTCCTTGGATTGCCCGGGTGGCTCCCGGTCAACAGTGCCCAAGATGCAGAAGATTGGCTGGAAATAATTGCCGAGCACCGTGGTAACCTTAAATCATTAAATGAGAAAAACTCAAGCGATGTGCCCATTCTCCAATTATACAGGGATTTTATCTCTACCGGTAGACTGGAGCTGGCCTTAGAGTTCTTCGTTTTATACGGGGTGCATTTCATGCGGCGCAAAGCCCAAAAACAATGGGCGGAGGCGTTTACAACCAAGAATTTGAGGAGGTTGTTTATGGGATACGGTTTGCAAGAGATTATTCAAAACCCAGGTTTTCAAAATGTAGCACGTGCCATCCGACGGGCAACGATCAATGCCCAAATGCAAAAAGCCATTACCGGAAAAACGCCATTTGAAATTCATTACGGTTTAGCGCAAGACTGGAAAAGAAAAGTTAAGTTTAAGGACCAATTTATTATTGAACTTGCCGATTTTGTCCAGCGTTATAATAACGAAAATTCCCGCCATATGGAACAGGGCAAAGTTAGAAGAGCTTTGGTCACAACTAAAGATTTAAATGAGGTAGTAGATCTCATTGAAAAACATTCTTCCGAATTGGTTGGTATGTTGCTATTAGCCTACGGGTATGCGCGTGACCCGCAGGAAACCGATGAATAACAAGAGGAGGGAGAATTATGCAAATCCATTCTTTGGCTATTTCCGGATTAATGACATTGAATCTCCATTCGTTAAATAACGAGGGGGCAGAAGGGAACCATTTGATGACCCGTGAAGTCCAGATTGTCGATGAGTTTGGCCGGCTTCACGCTGTCAACGCTATTTCTGGCGATATGTTCAAGCATATCCAGGCGGAACATATGTATAATATCGCCAGGGAAGAAAACCTCTCTCTGTGCAATGCTTGTATGGTGTTTGATGCCAATCGTATCGTCGCTGATACCGCATTTGCGGCATCTTTTACGAAAAGTGCTACCGATGAGGAAATCTTGTCGGGGGCGATCCGTACTTGTTGCCTTGATGATGCAGAAGGGATTTTGATTACTAGTGAAGTAGGCGGCAAAAAGCGGGCGATTGGGCGTAAATCAGTACTGGAATTTGGCTGGGTGGTGGGCCGGCCGGACGTTACCCGTACGGAAGCGTATTTCCATGTAAAATTCGACCAAGCCGGGCGCGGTAAAGGCTCTGGCGATGAAACCGGTGCCAATACTGGGCAAAATATTTTCCATCGTCCGGCTTCTTCAGGGCAGTATGCCGTTGTCCTTAATGTTGATCTTTATCGACTGGGCCGTAACGACATTACGCGACAATATGTTTTAAGTGAGGAAGAACTGCATAAGCGGATGCAAGGGTTATTAAAGAGCGTGTTATTTACGTTCCTTAAACCCAACGGCGCCCAGCGCAATACCCAAAATCCGCATATTGTTAATTTCGAAGGCGTATTGACGGTATCGGCATCGACCGTTCCTGCACCTATGGCAAGCGCTTTAAATAGTGGTTACGCCAAGGAAATTGATGAGATTGTCGATACGTTAAACCAGTTAAAGCCGAATAGTATTCAAAAATATTCTTTTGCCAGCTTAAGCGAGTTTGCCGGCCATATGCGCAATTTAATTGATAATGTACAGCCCTTCAGGGGGTAGTGGCATGGCGGGCAGGAAAAAAAGCGAAGCGGTAGCAGCAAGAAGTGTTCACAAACCTAAATGGCTGGTTGCTTGTTATCGGCCAACGACATTGTTTTCGCTACGGATGTCGCACAGCACTTCCAGTGGCGGCAAGACCCTGTTTGTTCCCACGCCCTATGCCTTTAAACTAGCCCTGGTAGACGCATCCTTTCGGGCAGAGGGAACGGAATTGGCAATGGAAATTTTTCATGCCGTGAAGGATCGGCCCGTCCGTTTTAAACCTCCCCGTGAGCTAGTGGTAAATCATACATTTATTAAAATAAAGCGGGAACCGAAAACACCGACTCCTGAAAACCCGTATATTTCAACCATTGGTTTTCGCGAATACTGCTACTTTCGCGGCGAATTGCAAGTGGCCGTTGATATCGGGCAATTGGACGAGACAGTGGTGAATAGGTTGCGGTTTGTCATGGCGCATATTAACTATCTAGGCAAACGGGGCAGTTTTATGCAATTTACGAGAACGGAAATTTGCGACCACTTGCCAGATGGCTTTACTCTTCCCGTTCCGGAGGAACTTCACCGCTTGGACATCAACATTTATAAAGTAGCTCAATTTTTGGATGATATTGGCGAAACAGAGGCACGCGATATTTTTGAACGCATCAATACATTTTCATCTGCGAAAATCGAACTAAATAAACACCGTATTTTTAAACAACACTTGTTGCCTTATGCCTTAGAGTCCAGTTCAAAGAATTATACTTACTACCGAAATCTATCCGCAGGTGGGCATGACTAGTAATTGTAGTTTTCAATTTCTAAAAAGGAAGTAGCGGGGGTGAGAGAATGTCTTTACCCGCCCATACGAAACAGACCTATACTTATGCCGACTACCTGAGCTGGCCGAAAGACGAGCGATGGGAGATTATCGGCGGCGTAGCATATAACATGACCCCTGCCCCGTCCAGGCGGCACCAGGAAATTTCCGGCGCCCTGTTTAATGTCCTCTATAACTACTTGCGCGATAAGTCGTGTAAAGTATACACCGCCCCTTTTGACGTCCGGCTGCCGGAGGGCAATGAAAGCGATGCCGAGATAAAAAACGTCGTCCAGCCGGATATTGTGGTCGTATGCGACAAAGCTAAGCTTGATGACCAGGGATGCAAAGGGGCGCCAGACTTCATTGCTGAGATTATTTCTGCCCATACGGCCAGGAAGGATGTCCGGGAAAAGTTCTATCTTTATGAAAAAGCCGGTGTCAAGGAGTACTGGATTGTTCATCCCAATGACCGGACGGTATTAACTTTTTCTTTGGGGACTGACGGCAAGTACGGCATTCCGGAAATGTTTGGGCCGGATGATGAGATACCGGTAAATGTACTGCCTGGTTTGGTGATTAAACTAAATGACATCTTTCGGGAATAACCTCGAAAAAGCGACCAGCGATGGTCGCTTTTTTTATTATAAATATCGTGTAATAATTTTCCATTTTATGAGGAAGAATAAGGAAAAAGGCGTTTAGAAACGAATAAGCCAGTTTTTCCAATCTTCGGATGGTGGTATTTAATGCATCTGTTTATCTCAAATTATGGGGCGTTTATCGGCAAAAAAAGTGAACGGCTGATGGTAAAAGAAAACGGAAAAGTGGTAGGCGAGTATCCTTTTCATGACCTTGAACACATCACCATCGACAGCCTTGGTGTTACCATTTCCAGTGACGCTATTAAAGAATGTTCCGAACATGGGATAACCATCAGTTTCATGACTCCGGGCGGAGATTCATATGCCCTGTTGTACCAACCCACGCTTAACGGTACAGTCCTGACCCGGCGTGAGCAATTGTTCGCTTACCGGGATGAGCGAGGAATTGAGATGGCAAAGTGCTTTGTCAATGGCAAGATTGGCAACCAGATCAATACCGTGAAATACTTTGCCAAGTACCGGAAAACGGCTAACCCCGAGGAATATAAGGCTGTATGCAGTTTGGTGGACGAGATGGCGATGTTGGCCGGCACGCTTCCGCAAATAAAGGGAACCTGCATTGACGAGGTGCGGGGTAGTATTATGGCACTGGAAGGACGTATAAGTAACTTGTATTGGGAGTGTGTTAAACTGCTATTCTCCGGGAATGTTCAGTTTCCCGGACGGGAACATCGGGGCGCGCAGGACCCGGTTAATTCACTGCTCAATTATGGCTATGCCATTTTAGCTAATCAGGTAGAACGGGCACTTGTAATGGCCGGGCTTGACCCCTTCGGCGGTTTTTTGCATGTCGACCGCCCGGGCAAAAAGAGTTTGGTCTATGACTTTATCGAGGAATTTCGGCAACCGGTGGTGGATCGGGCGGTTATTGCCGCCGTTAATAAGGGTATGGACATAAAAATAGAAGACGGATTGCTTGATTTGGCTACGCGCAAGAGCCTCGCCGCTAAAATCATTGAACGGCTGGAGGCGAGTGAACGGTTTCAAGGCCGCAAACAGTCACTAAAAACTATCATCCAGGCGCAGGCTAGAAGGATTGCTACTTTCCTGCGCGGTGAGGCCAAGTACAAACCATTTATCTGCGGGTGGTAGTATGAATCACTTTGTTATATATGATATTGAGGATGATAAACTGCGGACGAAAATTTTTGAGACCTGCAAGGATTACGGCTTAAGACATGCCCAGTACAGTATGTTTTTCGGCGAACTCAATCATAACCGGCGGGAAGAGATTTTTTTAAAATTCAAGAAAATCATCGGCCGTAAAGCTGCACGACTCGTTATTGTTCCGGTCTGTGACAAAGATTTCCGGCTTGTAAAATCGTTAAACACTTACGATGAATCGGGTGAGGAAGATGCATAATCTAAAAGTTTCCGATATTAAACAATATATTTATTGCCCGCGCATCATCTATTTTTTATATGTATGTCCGGTCAAGAAAAAAACTACTTATAAAATGGAAGCTGGCAAAGAGGATCACCTTATTCTCGATAAATTGGAAAAGCGCCGCACTCTGAAACGGTATAATTTAGAGGAAGGCCAGCGGATTTTTCATATGCATCTTGCTTCGGCCCGTCTTGGGCTTCAAGGGAAACTGGACATGCATATTGCGACCGTCAGAGGATATTTTCCAGTGGAATTCAAGTTTACCGAACGGAGCGCTTCGCTTAATCATAAGTATCAGCTTATCAGTTATGCGATGCTCCTCGAGGATCATTATGACTGCACCGTACGCTACGGGCTTTTATACCTCGTGCCGAAAAAAGAGATTATTCCGGTAGAAATTACTCCCAATGCTCGCGCTTTTGTGTATGGAATACTTGGGAAAATTCGCGATATTATCGCGACTGAGCGTATGCCGGACAAAACGCGCCATGTGGTTAAATGCTGGGACTGCGAGTACAAACGTTTCTGCGGCGATGTAGATGACCTGAGAAAGGAGAAGAAGGTAAATGTATTTTTTAACTGATGATGAACGGAAAATGTTTCTCAAAAAAATGCTGCCCAAGGCACGCCGCTTGGACATCGATGAAGAACTGCGCGGCTGGAATTGGCACCAGGCGCCACTTGAGCCGGTGTATGAGGAACGGCTGGCCGTATATGAGGTAAGTAGCGGCTATTGTCCCACCAGCCGTGATTTATATTTGCGCCGTGTTCTGAAAAATAAACTCAAACCCAATTTTTTCATGATATCGGGCCGAGTATTCCATCAAATAATAGTAGATGTAATGGAAAATGCGAAAAAACAGATTTATTATCATGGCACATATGCACCGGAGAAGCTAATGGCTGCGCTGCGGCAGCCAATTGCAATCAAATGGCCTGACGATTTGAATTTGCTTTCGGCCGAACAGAGTCAGGACATTAAGACAAAAGGAAACTTTCTGCGCGATTATGAGCAAAGCAGGATTGCAGCAAGAATTGGCGAAATATTAACGCAACAACCTTATATTGGCGCCGATTCCTTGGCGCATTTGGCAATCCCGCTGGTATGCGAAAACAAACTTGACGGGCGTTTCCTTGGGCTCAGCCAGTATTTGAGTGCCGACGCACTTATTCTGTCAGAACCGATGATAATTGATCTCAAATTTGGTGCGCCGCAGAAATTCCATCGCTTATCCACTACAGGTTATGCCTTGGCAATGGAGGCGCTGTACGAGGTACCCGTAAATTTAGGCTGTATTGTTTATGGCGAATTCCGCAACGGGCGCCTGATTGTGACGAAAGACATGCATCTGATTGACGATGAGCTGCGGCAGTGGTTTATTGAGTCGCGTGACAGTAAAATGCGTATGATATGCGAGGAAATTGACCCTGGCATACCGGAGGGATGTTATGAGTACTGTCCTGGTTATGAATTTTGCCACCAATAAGACGATTTTCGCAAATACCGGTGGTTTTCGTGCAGGTTTTGCATTTGCGGAATTTGGGGCCGAAAATGCGACTGGTTCAATGCCTGCCAGGCCAATAAATAAGCGGGT
>NZ_FNBU01000031.1:26212-28436 GCF_900102435.1 Sporolituus thermophilus DSM 23256
CTGTTGCACCCACATTCCCCGCCTAATGGGGACTGAAAGGGCTGTTACGGCCTCGGCCGCCTCGGACAACATTATTGAGTTGCACCCACATTCCCCGCCTAATGGGGACTGAAAGGCGTCGTAAATTGCAACAGGTTTTGCAATAGCAAGCGCTGTTGCACCCACATTCCCCGCCTAATGGGCGCTAGGCCCTAATACTGATAGGCATAAAAATAGCGCCAGCCGACCGCCAGGGCCATCAGGCGCTTGTTTAGCATATGGGTTTATCGCGGATCATTTTAACTGCCCTCCTTGGCTAAAATCGGGCATGAAAAAACCGCCCGATTAGGCGGTTATTTACTATGATAAGTTATTTCGACTATTTCATCTGGCCCTACAGTTGGCCAAAGGCTCATATCTTCATCGGTTTCGATCAGAAAGGCTACCGGATCAGTGTATACCTCTAAAACTGTCCCCTCCCGTCCATCTTTTAACCGAACGACGTCCAATTCTTTGATTTTCACTTATCTTTCACCTTCCTTTCGGTTATATAAGCACTGGTCAAACGCGGTTCATCGCTTCCCCAGTCGACGATCCAAGCTGTCAATACGTTTGCAGTTCAGCCACTTGGACCAGTTAGCTCAATCTGGATTTCAAACTTCTGGCCATGTTGATTATCGCCCTTATATACCGGGCTATACTTGGAAACATTCTCTTGAATTGCGTGAATTAACTCCTGATAGTTATCTTTAATATACCCAAGCACCTTTTCAAATGCAACGGCTTTAGATCCACCTACCTTATGATTTTTATCTAGGCAGTAATTTAAGATCTTAGATGTCGGGATTTTTACTTTTTCTTTACTAAATGGAGGTATATCCCCGAAGCGCTGCAAACCAAAATCAGTCTTAGTTAAACGCGGCCGTGGATCTTCGTGCCCTTTCCATTGCCTAAGATATTGTCGCCAATCCCGACCATGCAGACAGGCAATATCTCCTTTGATACCAAGCAACCGACGCCTATTGGCAGAGTCAATCTTCCGCAAAAACTCGTCGCCACCTTTTTGTACCTGATCCCTTTGGCGCATACCGTCCAACTCGCCGTTGAAAACCTTTTCCTAGTGGCATAAACAATGTGGATGCGCCGGTTGCAACTGGCTCTTAGCCTACACATGATGGATTGAAATAGGTGCGCTAGCCTAACATACAATGGCGGGTCGGTTATCGCCGATATCAAAAGTTGGCCGGCGAAATTGAAGCTCGCGGCACGGAAAACCGCGCCGACTTGACGGCGGAGGAGAGAAAAGAAATAGCGCCTGACCTTAAGTCAGACGCTATTATTTCTTATGGCGGTAGGGAGTACGCTTATAGCAGTGATAGTATTGCTGCTAATATCAAACGCGGCCAGATTGCAATGGAAAAAGTTATCCGGGAAAAAACTGATGTACTAAATGCCATGTACCGACCGGAGCTTGGAGGAATCTCATTTTACTGGGGAACGCCAGGCAGAGGCAAGAAGTTTAAGGGCGGCAGCGGTGTTTCTCATATTATCGCCAAGCGGAATTCGGAAGGTAAGAACGGAGAAGAAATAGCCCGGAACCTCGTTGAGGTTATTGCAAAGGGGAAAATCAGCGAACCGTACGGCCCTCCAGAATGGGAAAGAGTCAATGTTTATCACAATGGACATACGGCTGTTCTGTCTTTATATAAGGATGGTCATATTCAAACATGGCTGCTGACGGGATGGAAAAATGATAAAGAGGATTCTGGCGTACCCGGCGAAGGTAACGATTCGACCGGGACTACACGCGCCGATCCTTCACTTACTCGTACCGGCGCGGGAGCAGAATCCTCTATTGATAATAGTATACCAAAACCGGGCGAATTGTTCCAGTCGAAAAATAGTCCCGATAGTGTCAAGACATTGTAGGATTTTTTAGAAGACATACCATCACGGATGAGTTAACATAATATTAAGCATAGGCAAGCGAAAGCTCCCGCAAGACCTTATATAAGAAGTTTTTCGGCCCCTTTAATACAGGAATATTGTCATGTGTTTCACAGGTTGCTTTTGTTTTCTTTTGCCGTTCAACTTCTACAGTTTCTGCCGGGCTTGTTGTCATTATCTCAATTTTGTAATTTGTACGTTGTTGTCTTAGATATTCCTCGGCTACTGACTGACCATTTGCCTGACATACGCGTATGTATGCCATATGCTTGGCGCCTTCTCGGCTCCACCCCATCGG
>NZ_FNBU01000032.1 GCF_900102435.1 Sporolituus thermophilus DSM 23256
CTGCTCCTAGTACGAGAGGACCGGAGTGGACGGACCAATGGTGTACCAGTTATACCGCCAGGTGTACAGCTGGGTAGCTACGTCCGGAACGGATAAACGCTGAAAGCATCTAAGCGTGAAACCGGCCTTAAGATGAGGTCTCTCACAGTGAAGACTGGTAAGGCCCCTTGTAGAAGACAAGGTAGATAGGCCAGGAGTGTAAGGCGGGCAACCGCTTGAGCGGACTGGTACTAATCGGCCGAGGGCTTGACCTAAACAAGGCAAAATACTAAAATGCGTAAACAAAATCTTCTGTGCAGTTTTGAGGGAAAGTAGGAAACGGAAAGTGGAAAAGGGAAAATAGAAAGTGGAGAACGAAAGTTACCGCTTATCTGATGAACTCCCTTTCCGGTTACCATAACTACCACTTTCCGATTACCACTTATTACTTTCCCCAACAACATATCCGGTGTCGATAGCTACGGGGATCCACCTGTTCCCATACCGAACACAGCAGTTAAGCCCGTAAACGCCGAAAGTACTTGGCTGGAGACGGCCTGGGAGGATAGGTAGACGCCGGTTGACAAAGAGCACCTAATACTAGGTGCTCTTTTTGTATTGATATGGCCAAATAACGTGTTCCAAACAAATGCCTGCCCCTTTGAGGAGCAGGCATTTGTTATAATTAACTATAGACGACCGCTGCAGTTGAGCACGTTGCGGATTTTATGTTTTACCATATTCTTAATAGCTTCGCGCGCCGGTTTTAAATATTGACGGGGGTCAAAGTCACCAGGGTGAAGGGCAAGATGTTCACGGATAGACGCAGTCATGGCCAGACGGAGGTCGGTATCAATGTTAATTTTGCATACACCCATTTGCCCGGCCTTTAACAACATCTCTTCCGGCACGCCCTGAGCACCCTCGATATTGCCGCCATATTGGTTGCACTTGGCCACAAACTCAGGCAGCACAGTGGATGCGCCGTGCAGAACAAGCGGGAAGCCTGGCAACATCTTGCTGATTTTTTCTAGCCTCGCAAAATCCAGGGTAGGCTCTCCTTTAAATTTATATGCACCATGACTTGTGCCGATGGCAATGGCAAGAGAGTCTACACCTGTACGTTCGACAAACTCGACTGCTTGATCAGGGTCGGTATATGTAGCCTCCCGCTCGCTGACTTTGACGGCGTCTTCAACACCGGCGAGGCGTCCTAACTCGCCTTCCACGGTGACGCCGCGCTCATGGGCGTAATCAACTACTTTTTTCGTGAGGGCAATATTTTCCTCAAAGGGAAGCTTAGAACCATCAATCATGACCGAAGTGAAACCACCATCAATACAGGCTTTGCAAATTTCGAAATCTTCACCATGGTCAAGGTGGAGGCAGATAGGCAGGCCCGAATCTTCAACGGCCGCTTCAACCAGTTTCATCAAATAAATATGCTTGGCATATTTGCGGGCTCCGGCAGAAACTTGGAGAATAAGGGGAGCCTGTTCTTCTTTGGCGGCGTCGACAATACCCTGAATTATTTCCATATTGTTGACATTGAAAGCACCAATGGCGTACTTACCCTCATACGCCTTTTTAAACATTTCTTTTGAAGTAACGAGTGGCAAGCAAAATCCCTCCTATAACATAATTACCCAGTTATTATTATATCATATCGTAAGCAAAAGATAGAAAAAGTATATGCCATTAAAAAATATTACTCACAAAATTTGCTTTTTTGACGAAGTAGCCGAATTAAGTCAGTCAGATCAGGGGCCAAGGGGCTAGTTAACATCAAAACTTTACCTGTAGCAGGGTGACGGAAGGAGAGGCTGGCGGCATGAAGGGCTTGGCGTCTGATCAGGTCAGTCGCCCCTCCATAAAGATCATCACCCAGCAGCGGGTGCCCGATATGGGACATATGCACCCGAATTTGATGAGTTCGCCCGGTCAAGAGTTCCAGTTCGACCAAACTAGCCGTGGAAAAAGTTGATAATACCCGGTACAGCGTTATTGCCGGTTGTCCATCAGCTCTGACCATCCGTTTGATTATACTGTTAGGTTGGCGGCCGACCGGGGCATCAATTTTTCCTATTAGCGGAGATGGGATACCGGTTACAACCGCCAGGTACAGTCGTTTAAGGCCTTTAGCTCCGCCACCTGACAGAGCATGTTGAATGTGGGGGTGTTTCGCGATTGCGACCAAGCCAGAGGTATTACGATCAAGACGGTGAATAGGGTGAAAGGCGCCAAAAGCTCCCTTGCTTTGAAGGTAGTACAGAATGCCATGGGCTAAGGTGGGTTCAGCGGGGGCGGTTGTGGGGTGGACGAGGAGACCGGCAGGTTTGTTAACAATTAGCAGGAAGTCGTCTTCATACACAATATGGAGCGGCATCTTCAGCGGTGTTATGCGACTTTCGTCGCCATAATCGATGATAATTTCATCGCCGGGCGAGACCGGCGTTTGAAAGCTATTGACAGGATGGCCATTTATTAAGACCTGCCCTTGGCGTTTGATTTTTCGCCACTGGGTAAGCGATATTCCCGCCGACTTGAGGAAATCCCGCACCGACGTAGCAGTCGTTGCGAAAGGAACGGTTAATTTGAACATAATGACTCCTAATGCACTTAATAGTTATTTCTTATTTTCTCCGCATTTAGAGCAATATCCTTGCAAAAAAATAACTGCCTTTGTGGCAGTCAACACTATAGGGCTCTTTGCATCATGGCAATTAGGTTGGCCATATGATCGCGTTCCATGGCCATAGATTCTTTCCAATAATCGCTCATAGGACTACCGCGCAACCCCCATAAATAGTACATACGGCGGTGGCGACGTATCAGCGCCAGTAGCAGGAAGGTGAGCAGCACAGCGCTTAAATCAAACTGGCAGTCGGCATCTTCCAAGTCGTCAGCGTCGCGCATTTTCATACCGTACTTGTTCATGGCATTGGCCATGGCATCATCGTGCATGGTAATCATATGCATTACATCAAGATAAGCGTGCCAATGGTTCTCTACCATTTCCATGAGGTTGTCGCGCATAGTGCCTGTCGCCTGTTCCATGGCGTCAAGAGCAGTATGCAATAATTCCAACTGCTCAATGGCTTCCTGGTGAAGAAGCCGCATATGATCGACATCCATGGCCAGAGGCTTACGCTCACGCCATTTTCGCATGGGCATCAATCCTCCTTTCCGGGGGACTTACCACATTCTATGCAGTGAGGGCACAGAGCGCGCTAGTCGCAATACGGTCTCTTTACGATTTATATGGCGCGATGAACCGCAGCATCCTGAGCGGAATATGCATAGATACTGGACGGCGGCCCAGGCACACGTTGACAATGATAAAGTCACAGCCTACATAGCATAGAGAGCCGCAAAAAGACTCGCGGCCGCAGATGCGAGCATCGACCGAGAAGATAATTTCGTCGCCCAACATGCAAAGGATTCGGTCTTTTAGCGTATCCATCGCAAAGTCCATCATTTTGTAGGGCATATGTTCATCGCAGACCATATCTTTCCCCGGGTACTCGCAGCATGGCTCATCATCAGGATACCAATGCGGATACTTTCTTTCCATATCTAATATCATCCTCCTTTATTTATATTTTGAAAAATGTTAAAATGGAAGGGGTCTATCTGCTACATCATATGCATGCTTGCAACATAATGCTACTGTCCGTAAACATTTTAGGGGGAGAGAAGATGCCGGGTTTTCTCCACTCTGAGCGCGTAGTCTATATCCTGTTGACGGCGACGGCCATCCTCTGGGGCGGTAATGCCGTGACCGCGAAATATACAGTCGGCGAACTTTCGCCAATAACAACCGCTTTTTTCCGGTTTGCCTGGGTGAGTATCATATTGATTGGCGTAACACTATATATTGAAGGTAAAAAAGCCTTGCCAACGGTACGCCAGTTGCCGTGGTTACTAGCTCTGGGAATGACGGGAATTTTTTTTAATAACTTTCTTTTTTTTACGGGGGTAAAGTATTCTACCGCCGCCAACGCCAGCCTGTTGGCGGCGGCGAATCCTGTCATCACCGCGGTACTGTCGGCCCTTTTTCTGCATGAAGGACTGCAGCTTAGGCAAGTTATAGGCATCGCCCTTTCCTTTGTCGGCGTTGGCATTGTCGTTACGAAAGGCTCCTGGCAGGTGCTGAGCAGCCTTTCCTTTAATTACGGCGACCTGTTACTGGCGGCAGCGCCGGTAAGCTGGTCAGTCTACTCAATTATCGGGCGCAAGGCCATGCGGGAGATGTCGGCCTTAAAGGCTACCGCCTGGAGTAGTTTGGTGGGGGCATTTGCTCTGTTGGCCATGGCCGTGCGCGAGGGTTATCATGGCGCTATCCATTTGTCTCTGCTTGGATGGGTTAACATGGTTTATATGATTATTGGCAGCGGTGTGCTGGCTTTTTACTGGTGGAATCAAGGCGTAGCAGTTATCGGGCCCAGTCGGGCTACGATTTTTACCAACCTTATACCTCTGTTCGGTATGGGTTTCGCGGCCTTTTTCCTGCACGAGCGGCTCGCCTGGCCGCAGCTGTTAGGAGCTGCAATGATTCTTGCCGGTGTCTGGCTAACGACCCAAGCGGGGGCGATTGCAGGCCGGCTGGTTGAAGTTGACAATGAGACTTAGGAGGGATAATATGCTAACCCTGGTGATTATCATTGTTGTTATCGGAATTGCGCTGTTTCTGATGATGCGGCCCCGTCGCACGCCGGAGACAATGTTGACTTCACAGCCGCAGTATGCCTCACCTGGTTACGGCGGCTTCGGTGGAGCGGGTGGTATGTTGACCGGGCTAATCCTCGGCTATCTGCTTAGTCAACATCTTATTACGCCTGAGCAGCATGAGATGTGGCGCAATATGAACAGCGACGAGTTGCGGGAAACACTGGCCGGTCATGGGATTTTAAGTGAAAGCCAGTTTGACATGCTAGTTGACCGGGCGAGTGCCGGCGACTTAGATGAAACCTATTATGCGGCGGCTGACAGTTTGGGCGATGTCGGTCAGGACTTTGACGCTTTCGATGATTTTGGCGGCGATAGTTTTGATGTTTAGAAATTTAAGGGAAGCGGCAGGAAAACACGCTGTGACCGCAAAATTATAATTGATATATTTTGAAGAGGGGCAACTAGTTAGTGAACATTAGTTATGCAGTTTGGGGCGCTTTCTTTGGCTGGCTGTTGATGCCTCGCTGGCGAAAGCACAGTTTGCGGGCACTCACGCCGCTTCTCGCCTATGCTACAGCATTAGCGGCCGGAGCAGCCGCTGCGTATTTTCTGCATATGCAACAGCAGGCGTGGCTTTTCATTATCGGCATGATTAGCCAGCTTGTGGCTTTTCTGCTCGCACGAGGCGCCCGCTCTATTTTGCGGAAAAGCAAAAATCGCTAGGATGGCGTTGGGTGGGGAGATGGCATGGATTTACTCAAATATGGTAACGTTATCTTACTAGGCTTTCTTGTGTGGCTGATTATTGCTCCACGCGCCGGCAGTCCACAATACGGCGAGTCTTTCTTAGCTTACATGGTGGCATTGCTTTTCTCGCTCGTTGGCAGTTCGGAAATTATGATGGTTAAACCGGTGGCGTTTTTCTTCACAATTGGCGGCGTG
This sequence comes from Sporolituus thermophilus DSM 23256, assembly GCF_900102435.1. Lineage (NCBI taxonomy): Bacteria > Bacillati > Bacillota > Negativicutes > Selenomonadales > Sporomusaceae > Thermosinus > Thermosinus thermophilus. The sequence continues at coordinate 5,593 of NZ_FNBU01000032.1, forward strand.
TTCGCTTTTTGTTATATTTTAGCCAGTTCCGCTATTCGCATTGGGTTTCGCAAATAATCTTCTTTAAAAAGGAAAAAATTAAACCGCTCGTCGGCACGAGCGGTTTAATTTTTTCAAGACGCTACACCTGTTCATTTTTCTGTTTAAGATCGTTAGTCAGTCCAAGCATGTCCAGAACCTTGAAACATAGACTGAGGACAATGGATACAACAGTAGCCAAAGCCATGCCTTTCATTGCTACCGATCCGACCGTAATTTGGGCGCCACTGACGCCGATAATCAAGACAACCGACGTTAGGATTAAATTACGCGCGCTGCTGTAGTCCACCTTAGCTTCAACCAGGATGCGAATGCCGGAAGCGGCAATGACACCGAACAGCAGCAGGGAAACGCCGCCCATAACGGGAACCGGAATACTCTGGATGGCGGCGGCCAGTTTACCCACGAAAGAGAGAACGATGGCGATGACAGCGGCAAAACCGATAACCCAGACGCTGTAAACTTTGGTAATGGCCATTACCCCGATGTTTTCGCCATAGGTCGTATTAGGTGTAGAGCCAAAGAACCCGGACAGCATCGTCGATAAACCGTTGCCCAGCAGTGAGCGGTGCAGACCAGGATTTTTTGCAAGGTTGCTACCGACAATATTGCCGGTTACAACAAGGTGGCCGATGTGCTCGGCAATGACGACCAGGGCAGCGGGGGCGATGATCGCGATAGCGCTGGGGTTAAATTCGGGGGTGTAAATAGGCGGTACGGCTAACCAGGGTGCTTTGGCAATACCACTCAGGTCAACCAGTCCCATCGCAAAGGCCAGCGCATAGCCGGCGGCGATGCCGATGAGGATAGGAATTACGGCCAAAAAGCCGCGGAACAGAACGGAACCGAGGATCGTAACCAGCAGAGTGAAAATGGAAACAGCGATGATTTTGGGGTCGGGATTCTTTGCCGTCAGTCCAGCCATTTCGGCCGCAACCGGTGCCAGCTCAAGGCCGATGACGGCGACGATGGCTCCCATGGCAGCCGGCGGAAAAACAACGTCGATCCATTTAGTGCCAATGAGACCGATACTAATGGCTACGAGGGAAAAGATAGCACCAACGGCGATGAACCCGCTTAGGGCGGCAGGATATCCGTATTGCGGCAACACAACGAAGACGGGAGAGATAAAGGCGAAGCTCGACCCGAGATAAGCCGGGATTCGGCCTTTACAAATCAGCAGGTATAAAATAGTGCCGATGCCGTTGAAAAGGAGAATAGTTGCCGGGTTAACCTTGAATAAAATGGGGACCAGGACGGTTGCGCCAAACATGGCGAAGAGGTGCTGCAGGCTGAGAGGAAGGGTCTGGATAATGGGAAGTCTTTCGTCGACTTGAATTTCGCGTCTCATATATTTTCCTCCTTTTGTACCTTTGGCACACAATAAAAGCCTCTTACCGGAGTAAGAGGCTTAAAGGTCACTAAGGCACAGTAGGCCCATTCTTATTGTGCACCTTATTAGTCTCTCCGGACTAATTTAAAGGTTTTTTTTAAAATTTATCATAAACCACGTCGTTTGTCTATAGGTTTTGGCGAAAAACTCTTACTCTCTATTAGCCTTTCCTTTTTTGTGAAAGATATTATTTTGATATAAAGAAAAATTATCAACAAAATAATGAAATTAATAATAAATTTTTATTAAGATTTTGCAGGAATTTTTTTAAGCACCGAAAAATATAATATACATACAAATCGTTCCAGCGAAGGAGGAATTTGTGCGATGAAATTTGCAGATATTGTACAAAGCGCGGACTGGAAGGCCGAAAAGCATGTCCCGGTAATCGACGCTCCGGCTACGGTCAAGGCCGGTGACAAAGTAGCCATTGAGGTGGGGGTAGGTAAAGAAATCGCCCATCCTAACACTACAGAGCACCATATCCGTTGGATTAAGCTTTATTTCAAGCCGGAAAACGGCAAGTTCGCCTATGAATTGGCCAGCTTCGAGTTTAACGCTCATGGCGAGTCGGTGGAAGGACCCAATAAGGGCCCCGCTTACAGTGAGCCCTTTGGTAAGGTAGTGGTAAAACTAGGCGGTTCCGGTACACTCCTCGCAACGGCTTACTGCAACATTCACGGCCTGTGGGAGAGTTCCCGCGAAATCAAAGTAGAAGCGTAAACTGTCAATTTCGCAAGTCTCGGCGCACCGCCGGGACTTTTCTATATTATTGAATACCCACAGGGTCGGCCGGACAATAACTTGCCGCTTTTAGGGGGAGAAAAATGTCCAAGCTTTACAAGCATGATGTTTACTGTAAAGAGGAATTTGTTCTCCTACAGAGAATATTAAATGGCGGCAATAAAACAAGGCCAAGGAGGATGAAAATGGCGCTGATTGTTAAAAAATTTGGCGGCAGCTCTGTAGCGACACCGGAAAAAATAATGGCTGTTGCCGAACGGGTAATAAGGGAAAAAGGACCTGAAGATAGAATTGTCGTGGTAGTGTCCGCAATGGGGGATACGACCGATGATCTCATTGACCTGGCAAGTAAGATTGATGAGTGCGCTGCCGGACGGGAGATGGATATGCTGCTGGCAACGGGCGAGCAGGTTTCGATTGCCCTCTTAGCGATGGCGTTGCAAAAGCTTGGCCATCCCGCCGTTTCCCTAACCGGGGGCCAGGCCGGCATCATGACCAGTCCGCACCACCGTAAGGCAAAAATTATTGATATAAAGCCGGAACGGGTATTGGCCGAATTAGCGCAGGGAAAAATTGTGGTAGTCGCCGGTTTTCAGGGGATAACGGCGTCAGGAGACATTACGACCCTCGGCCGGGGCGGCTCTGATACTACGGCGGTGGCCTTGGCCGGTGCGCTGAAAGCCGATGTTTGCGAAATTTTTACCGACGTAGACGGCGTATATTCAGCCGATCCCCGTGTCGTAGCCCATGCCCGGCGAATGCGGGAAATTACCTATCGCGAGATGCTGGAGATGGCCCGCCTGGGCGCGGTGGTTATGCAGCCCCGCGCGGTAGAGATGGGAAGCCATTGCCAAGTACCAATTCATGTGCGTTCAACATTCACTAACAAACCAGGGACAATTATCAGGGAGGGATACACTGTGGAAGAACGGGAATTTATAATCCGCGGGGTAACGCATGATACCAACGTTGTCAAAATCGCCGTACTAGGCGTACCGGACAGACCGGGAGTTGCTTACAAGGTATTTTCAGCTTTGGCTAAGGCTAATATTGATGTAGATATGATTGTCCAGAGCATCCGCAACGCCGATAAAAATATCAACGACATTGTCTTTACCATTGCGAAACCTGACTTGCCCCAAGCCAGGGCGATCATTGCCGAAGTGGGCAAAGAACTAGGCGTGCTGGGGATTGTCGTCGAAGAAAATGTAGCAAAAGTATCGGTCGTCGGCGCCGGCATGCTGGGCAGTCCCGGTATTGCGTCCACCATGTTTGGCGCCTTGGCTGACGCAGGGATTAACATTGAGGTAATCAGCACCTCTGAAATCAGTATTTCCTGCCTGGTGCGTGCCGATCGCGTCAAAGACGCTGTCAATGCCATTCATGCCCGCTTTTTCCCCGAAGAGCAGGAGACAAATTAACAAAAAACTTTAGTCAGCCTAACTTCAGCGCCTGGTATCAAGGCGCTTTTTTTAAACCCGATCTTGTTTACATAAAAATACTTATGTGGAAAGAATTATGGGCATACACCAACAATTAACAGCATTTATTTGAAATTTATGTGAAGGATTTATGTAAATCAAATAGAATTTATTAAGCAGAACAGAGCAGCTTATTAACGCATCGGACTGTGACGGCGGTAGTGGTTAAGGGCCGGCGCCACGGGGCGACAAGCGGATAATAAGAATAACCGACCTGCGATAAGCGGCGTGACTCATGGTGAGGAAACACGGACACTCATCGGCAAGTCCTCCGCAAGTGCAGCAAGGTTATTGGTTCCTGATTTCGCTTTTCAGCAGACCTTAACCCCCAAAAATCATTTAGGAGGACAAACCGTGAAAAAGAAACTTCTGGCTGCAACTGTGCTAGCCGCGCTCACGTTTTCCAGCGCTTCCGTATTTGCCGCGCCTGTTTTCTCCGGTGATGCGAATATCGAGTACAACAAAGATGAGGGCCAAAAGGCAACTCTGACGAACCGTATTCGGTTAGTCGCCGACGCCGACATTGTCGAAAACTTCTACATCCATGGCCGAATGGTAATGAATAATAATCTGAAAGGCGAAGATTCCAGCGCTGTTGGTAATCGCGGTACTGAAGCTGAACAAATTTACCTGGGAGCTCGCTTCACTAACCTTGACCTGAAAGTCGGTAAACAGCCTCTGTGGCTGGGCAAAGGCCTGCTGGCAGACGTCAACGGCATTTCCGGCGTTTCCGCCAATACGGTCATCGATGGTATCGGATTAGTTGGTTTCTTTGGTAAGGATGCAAAACAAGACGTATTCGCGGCCGATATGAACGCAGCCCTCGGCGCGGCCAATTTTGGCGCTAGCTACCTGAAAAAGGAAGACGTTAAGCGCTATGGCCTGAATTTCGACACTAAACTTGCCGAAAATACCGTTTTCAACTTTGAATATGTCAAAAATACCACTAACAAAGCCGACGGTTACCTGGCCGAAGTGAAATTTGGCAACGCCGTTAAAAAAGGCGACATTGACTATGCTCTTTCCTATCGCAATATCGAAGCAGACGCTATTGATGGTTATACTACTAACGGCAACTATATTGACTCAAAAGGTTTTCGGGTAAAAGCCAACTACAAAATTTCCGATGCTTCCACGCTGACTGTTTACCAAGATATTGCTCAAACCGAAAATGGCAACCAAGATAAAAACCGCACCAACGTTGAGTTTGTTGTAAATTTCTAATTAGCGATTGCTAATTTGCGGCGGCCCGCTTGTACGGGTCGCTCTTTTTTTACACCAATATTTACATTGTATTTGATTATTGGAATGCGGCCATGATATTAACGGGTACCAAATACTTTGAAATGGAGGTTTTGTCGAATGGCTAGGAGCAGAAAACCGGTAAATCCCAATGCCCAAAAGGCTCTTGACCAACTGAAGTTGGAAGTTGCCAACGAGCTCGGCCTGAAAGACTACCAGAACCGCTACAAAGGTGCCCTTACTTCCGCTGATAATGGCCGTGTTGGCGGCCACATGGTCCGCAGAATGATTGAAGCGCAAGAGAATAAGTTTACCGGCCAATAACGCCGCAGCTAGTGCAAAAGCAGGCTGTTTTCAGCCTGCTTTTTCCATACATAATAACAGTGGCTGGAAGGAACTTTCCAGCCATGGGAACATATATATTAAATCAAGTACATTCTGTATTTCTTTTTTGCATAATCTATACTCGAGCGTCGCCAACGATTTCCCGGGAAATAGGCAGATCGGACAACCGTAAAGCAGGAATTTGGCTGACATTGCCAGAATATCCATTAGGAATAAACAATTGGGGAGGAAAGAGTATGACAGTGAGTCTTGCTGCTTCGCATGCCAAAGGCAAATTCGGGTTGGACAAAATCATGGCGGCCAGCGCCGCCGCAAATAAGGCGATCACCCAATATGGACGTGATAATATCATCAATGCGACTATCGGGGCTATACTGGACGATGATGAAAACCTGGTGTGCCTGCCGACGGCGGAAAAAGTCTTTCGCACGCTGCCAATTACGGAAGTTATTAACTACGCGCCAATCAGTGGTTTACCCGAGTATTTGGAAGCTGCTATTGACGTCACCTTTGCCGCCAACCGGCCGGACGCTTATATCAAGGCTATTGCCACTTCCGGCGGTTCGGGCTGTATCCATCATGTTGTACACAATTATTCCGAGATTGGTGACACGGTTCTTACATCAGACTGGCATTGGGGTCCGTACAGTGTATTCTGCAAAGACGCTATGCGTAAGCTGGACACGTATGAGCTGTTTGACGCAGAACAAAAATTTAATATCCGGTCTTTTGCTGAAAAAGTGAAGGACCTTTTGGCTAAACAAAACAGCTTGATTATTATTCTAAACGCGCCTGCTCACAACCCTACAGGCTATAGCCTCTCGGACGACGAGTGGGACCAGGTGCTGGATTGCCTTAAAGAATATGCAAAAGATACGGCTAAACGCATCGTCCTGGTTATCGATATCGCCTACCTGGATTATGCCGGCGAAAAGAACGAGGCTCGTGCCTTCATGAAGAAACTCGGCGGACTGCCGCCTAACCTTTTGGCTATCCTGGCTTTTAGCATGTCCAAAGGCTATACTATGTACGGCCAGCGCACCGGCGCGATGATTGGCGTTACTTCCAGCCAGGAAGTGGCCAAAGAATTTGAAGACATAAACGGTTATACCAGCCGCGCCACCTGGTCAAGCATAAACCGGGGCTGCCAACGGCTGCTTGTCACTATTCACAAAGACAAAGAACTAGAAGTTCAGTTGGAACAGGAACGTAATTTCTATTACCGGCTGATCCAAGAACGTGCTGCTATCTTTACCCGTGAAGCCAAAGAAGTTAACCTTAACATGTTACCTTATATTGCTGGCTTTTTCTTGACCATTCCGGCCCAAAATCCAGACGCCGTCTGTGAAAAGCTCCATGAGGACAAGGTGTTTGCTGTACCGCTGGCCAAAGGAGTGCGTATTGCGGTCTGCGCTGTTCCATTGAAAAAGATAACCGGTCTGGCGGCCAAAGTGGCTAAGGCGATGGCGGCCGTCGAGTAAAAAGTGAACAGCTGCTTTTAAAAGTCGGGGGATAACCCGACTTTTTATTTTATGGCAAGCCACAATTTATCATAATTTTCCTTCACTGGCGCTTAATAAATTGGGGATAATAAATGTAAGGAGGCGATAAGATGGGATACCGCAATAATAACTGGGTTGACGATACTATCTGGGAATTTCCCCGTACCGGCTTTTGGCTTATTCATGTGCTTGGCACGGCCTTTGTGTTTCTGGCCGGCATGCGCTTTGCTTTGCGGCGAGCGCCAATCTGGCCGGTATTGGCCTTTCGCTTGTTTCGCCTGCTGAAGGGGCGCGGCTAATTTTCTTATAGCGCGGGTAATTCCAGCCCGCTTTTTTTATTTTTACAATTGTCTATCTTCGGCTCAATATATAGTAAATTGCCTTTTTTTCCGGTATACTGTTGATGGATAAGCAATTTTACGGGAGGATAGAGCTATGTTTAGCCTAAAACCCAAGGAGGACAAGTTCTTTGAGCTGTTCGCCGAGAGCACACGCATCCTGCGGCGGGGCGCCTACATTCTTAAGGATAGTCTAAATGACTACAATAATATTCAGGAAAAAATGGATGTCATGTCTGACCTTGAACACGAGGCTGACGAAATTAACGATGCCATTATTGACAAGCTCAACCGCACCTTCATCACTCCGCTGGATCGCGAGGATATTTACTCCCTGGCGACGATGCTCGACGATGTTGTCGACTTTTTGCAGGGAACGATTGAGCGCATGGTGTTGTATCGCACCGGGAAACCAACAGCCGGAGCGATCGAATTAGCCCGGTTGTTGGCCGATTGCACCGATGAACTTGTTAAAGCCTTCGATTTACTAAGAAATATTAAGGGTAATCAGCATAAAATATTAGACCACACGCGAAAAATCGTGGTGCTGGAAAGCGAAGGCGACCGCATTTACCGGCAGGAAGTTGCCCACCTATTTACCCATTGCGTTGACCCAATTGAAATTATTAAATGGAAAGAAGTGCTGGAACACCTGGAGGGAGCTCTCGACCATTGCGAGAGCATCGCCGATCTTTTGCGGGGCGTGGTAATGAAATATGCTTGATGTGTTGATGATTACCGTCGTTGTTCTTGCTCTTGCATTTGACTACATAAACGGCTTTCACGACACGGCGAACGCCATTGCCACTTCGGTATCGACCCGGGCGTTAACGCCCCGGGTTGCTGTCTGGCTGGCCGCATTTCTCAACTTTCTTGGCGCTATGTATAGTACAGGGGTAGCCAAAACGATTGGCGGCGATATTGTCAAGTCAGCCCAGATGGTCAATGAACCGATTATCATTGCCGCCCTGGTCGGGGCCATATTCTGGAATCTGTTGACATGGTGGCTGGGGATACCCAGCAGTTCGTCCCATGCGCTGATCGGCGGCGTCATGGGCGCGGTGCTGATGGCCCGCGGGGTTGATGCCCTAAAAGTCCAAGGGATTATAAAAATTGTCGCCTCGCTGATCTTTTCGCCGATCATTGCCATGCTAACCGGTTTGGTCATTATGATCGGCCTACTGTGGATTTTCGGCCGAATGGCGCCGTCGCGCGTAAATGCCGGTTTTAAACGAATGCAGATTTTGTCTGCGACGATGATGTCTTTCTCGCACGGTTCAAATGATGCGCAGAAAGCGATGGGCATTATTACGCTTAGTCTTGTCAGTGCCGGCTATCTTCCCACGTTAGAAGTCCCGACATGGGTTAAACTTGCTGCTGCAACGGCCATGGGTTTAGGGACGGCAGCAGGTGGCTGGCGTATTATTCGCACCATGGGCGGCAAAATCTTCAAGCTTGAACCGATCAGCGGTTTTGCTGCCGATTTGAATTCTGCGGTCGTCATCTTTGGGGCAACGCTGCTACATCTCCCGGTCAGTACTACCCATGTCGTGTCCGGCTCCATCATGGGGGTGGGTACGGCCAAGCGGATTAGTGCCGTACGGTGGGGGGTAGCGCAACAGATGGTCATGGCCTGGGTGCTAACTATTCCGCTGTCAGCTTTAGTCAGTGCTTTAACTTACAAAATCATTGCCGTACTGTTTCTTTAAGCCTGGTCGACGGGCTTCTTTTTTTACACGGGAGGGGCCAATGCAGAGCTGGTTGGGTTATTTTTTGGTGCTGCTAAGCGCGGTCGCGTTCGGCGCTTCATCGGTAATCATCAAGTTTACTTATTCAACGGGATTGGAACCGTTGCCGGTGCTGGTCATTCAGAATATTGTTGCCACTACGTTGGCGTGGTTATGGGTACTGATCACCAGGAAAAAGGCGGCCATCCCCCACGCACTGTGGTTGCCGATGGCCGCGCAGGGCGCAGTAGGCGGTTTTCTCACATCCATACTTTTTTATACGGCGCTGGATATTCTGGGCGCCGCGTTGGCCACGCTGCTTATTTTCACCTATCCGGCCTTTGTTGCCTTGTATAATAAATTATTTAGACAGGTAGCACTAGCCACTGAGCAGGTAGCCGCGCTGGTCATGGCTTTAATCGGGCTAATCTTCAGCGTCGATCTTTTCCATGCCCAGTGGACGGTCACTGACCGGTGGGCGCTGCTGTTAGGACTGGGTTCGGCTGTAACTAATGCCTTTCTTACCTTAAACGGCGAACGGCTGCTTGCGGTAGTGGACACCTTTGTTGTGACCGCCTGGTCTTTCACTTTTTGTACCCTCATGCTGCTCATCGTCTACCGGCCGGTCTGGCTGATGGCTATAGACCTGTCGGGCTTACAATTTGTCTTAATTTTCACCGGAGCCGTGCTTTTGTTGGCGCCAGTGGTTATCTATCTTGCCGGGCTGAGGCGTATCGGTGCCGGTATCGCTTCGATTGTCAGTACGGCCGAGATACCTATTACCCTGGCCCTGGCTTGGCTGTTTTTACATGAAACCATGAATGAGTGGCAAATATTCGGTGGGATTTTGATTACACTAAGTGTTGTTCTCTTATATTATTATGGCGACCGCCCTAACAGGTAGCTATTAGAGGAATTTTTTACACTGCCGCAAAATATCTTTTCATACACGCCCGTTTCAGGGTAAATTTGCGTGCAAGGAGGCGACCAGATGGCAGACTGGATAGAGGTTCGTTTTATTAATGGAGATAAGCGGCGATATCCCAAGGGAACTACGCTTTTAGCGGTAAGCCGCGAACGCGCCGCTTTTTATACCAGTCCTATTGTAGCAGCAAAAGTGAATAACGATATAAAGGACCTCCAAACTGAAATAAATGACGATTGTCTGGTAGATTTTGTTGACCTGAGCACGGAGGAAGGCATTCGGGTGTATCAGCGCAGTCTCGCCTTTGTGATGGTTGCCGCCGCCCGGGATTTGTTTCCCCATGGCGAAGTGACGGTAGAGCATTCCCTTAGCAAAGGGCTGTACTGCGAACTTAACATTGGTCGTGCGGTAACACCTGAGGACATCGCACGGTTGGAAGAACGGATGCGGCAGATTGTGGCCGAGGACCGGCCCATTGTCCGCAAAAGCTACCCGCGGCAGGAAGCTATTCGGCTATTTGAAGCCGCCGGTCAGACGGAAAAGGTCAAACTGTTGGGCCAGCTTAAGCGTGAACGGGTAAGTATTTACTACTGTGGCGACGTATATGATTATTTTTACGGGACGATGGCACCTTCAACCGGGTGTTTGCAAGTATTTGGCCTCTTGTTTCATCCCCCCGGGTTTTTGCTGCGGTTTCCGGCAAAAGAGCATCCTGATAAACTGCCGGAATTTGTTCCCCAACCGAAGTTGGCGGCCATATTCCAGGAAGCCGAGCAATGGGGGAAAATCCTGCGTTGCGGCTATGTTGCCACGCTCAATGACTGTATCCATAACGGGCAGATTACGGATATTATCCGCATTGCCGAAGCGCTGCACGAGAAAAAAATTGCCCAAATCGCCGATTTTGTGTCCGAGCACCGCCGGGAAGTACGCGTTATCCTGGTTGCCGGTCCGTCGTCTTCCGGCAAAACGACTTTTGCCCACCGGTTAAATATTCAGCTCCGGGTGAACGGGCTACGGCCGGTGCCCATATCGCTGGATGATTACTTTGTCGACCGGGCCCGTACGCCGCGGGATGAAAAGGGCGACTATGACTTTGAAGCCATCGAGGCCATCGATTTGGAGCTCTTTAATGAACATCTTACCCGGCTGCTCAGCGGGGACGAAGTGAAGATCCCATCGTATAATTTTGTAACCGGACAACGGGAATACCGCGGCCGCAAAATCCGGATTGATAAAGACCAGCCGCTTATCATTGAAGGCATTCACGGCCTAAACGAGCGACTTACCAGTGCCGTTCCCCGCGAGCAGAAGGTTAAGATTTATATCAGTGCCCTGACGCAACTTTCCATCGACAATCATAACCGCATTCCAACGACCGACACGCGCCTTATTCGCCGCATTGTCCGCGACAGTCAGTTTCGCGCCCATGACGCCCTCAAGACACTGCAGTTATGGCCGTCGGTGCGCCGGGGAGAAGAGCGTAACATCTTCCCGTTCCAGGAAGAAGCGGATGTCATGTTCAACTCGGCCCTCATTTACGAATTGGCCGTGCTAAAAAAATACGCCGAGCCCCTGCTTGAGCAAATCGGTCCTGAGCAGGAGGTATATTCCGAGGCGCGGCGACTGCTCAATTTCCTGGCGTACTTTGCCCCGGTCGATGATGATGAAATTCCGCTGAACTCGATCTTACGGGAGTTTATTGGTAAGTCTTGTTTCTATAAATAGGACTTTAGCATGACAAAAACGCAGCTAGCGCCAAACAGCAAAAGGCCCCCGGCGATTATGTGCCGGAGGCCTCGATTTTTATTTACGGTTAGCTTCAAAGAATTTGAGGGCGACTTCGGGGAAGAGGGCATAAGACAGGACATCTTCCACCGATGCGTTGGGGTAGCCTTTTTCCGCCAGTTCTTGGCGCAGGCTGTCCATTTGGGGTGGGATGTCATCGGCCGGGCGGTGGGTGATAATGGGCTCGTCGCCAACGATCATTTTGACAAATTCAGGGTCGATCGGTGCCGGTGTACGTCCATATTTACCACGTACCAAGTCTTTAACTTCCCGCGGAACAATTTTATAACGGCCAAGCATGACGTTAAAGGCTGCCATGGAACCAGTAATTTGGCTGGTGGGAGTAACGAGTGGCGGATAGCCAAGCTCGGCGCGGACGCGCGGCATTTCTTCCAGCAGTTCAGGATACTTATCAGCCATGCCCTGTTCTTTCATCTGGTTAAGGAGGTTGGATAGCATGCCGCCCGGGATTTGGAAGGTCAACACTTTGGTGTCAATATCGATAGCGGTATTCAACTTGAAGGTTTCCGCCAACTGCTTTTTCACGGCGCGGAAGTGATCGGCGATGGGGAAAAGTTGTTCTTTTTTGATGCCGGTATCGCGGTCGGTTCCTTCAAGAGCGGCAACAATCGCCTCGGTAGCCGGTTGGGAAGTACCCAAGGCAAAGGGCGAAAGGGCGCAGTCAATGATGTCTACGCCGGCTTCAATTGCTTTCAGGTAGGTCATGGAAGCCATTCCGCTGGTATAGTGAGTATGCAGATGGATGGGCACATTGATGTCGGCCTTCAAGGTTTTGACAAGATCGTAGGCCACGTAGGGGGCGAGCAAACCAGACATGTCTTTGATACAAATCGAGTCAGCACCAAGCTGAACCAGGTCTTTAGCTACCTTTAGGAAGCTCTCTTTGTCATGGTAAGGACTGATGGTATAGACAAAAGCGCCTTGGACATGGGCACCGGCCTCTTTCGCTGCCCGCATGGGCACTTCCAGGTTACGCACGTCGTTAAGGGCGTCAAAAATCCGGATGACGCCAACACCGTTCTCAACGGCACGGAAGACAAATTCTCTAACAACGTCGTCGGCATAATGATTATAGCCAAGGACGTTTTGGCCGCGCAGCAGCATCTGAATAGGCGTCTTTTTCAGGTGCTTTTTCAGGGTGCGCAGGCGCTCCCAGGGGTCTTCGTTCAAAAAGCGCAGGCAACTGTCAAAAGTGGCGCCGCCCCAGGCTTCAATGGCCCAGTAGCCGACATTGTCCAGCTGTTCCAGCACGGGCAGCATGTCCGAGATTCGCATCCTGGTGGCTGCCAGCGACTGATGGCCGTCCCGCAATACTGTTTCAACTATTTTTACAGGTTGTTTATTTGACATCGCTATCCTCCTTCAGTTTTCAAATACTTTACAAAAATAATAGCAAATTTTTGGATTTTTAGCCATATCATTCTCTTAACAATATGAAAAAAATATACTGTATACAATGCCACTGGGGGAATTACTACGAATTCCCCGTTAATTTGCGCGCTAACAATACAGACATCGGGCCTTCGCCGGTCAGCTCGGGCAACTGTTTGTGGCCTAAGCGTGCCAAAATGGCGTACACATGCGGGTTTTCTACCGGTGTTTGGGCATGAGAGACGCTGCCGTACCTATTGACATGCGCGGTCCCTTCTTCGGGAGGTATCAGCCGGCCCGGTCCGCCGACACAGCCGCCCTTGCAGGCCATACCTTCAATAAAATTTGCATCAAGTTGGCCGTTCTTAATACGATCCAGCACTTTTTGGCAATCCGGGATACCGTCGACTTTAACAGGTTTAAAGTTTTCCGCCCGTCGCGGCACAAGCGCTTTGAGCGTACTGCCGACGGCGCTACTTACGCCGCCGGTACGGCCATAAATCCGGCCGCCCCACGAAGCTTGGGCGTTTTCTTCGTCTGGCTGATCTTCAACGTTAATGTCTGCCGCCGCAAAAATGGTAGCCAACTCCTGGAAAGTGAGAACAAAGTCGATGGCCCCTTTTAGATCAGGAAGTTGTGCTTCCGATTTTTTGGCCACACAGGGCCCGATAAAGACGACTTTTGCTTCAGGCTGCAGCGCTTTGATGACCCGACCGGAAGCGATCATAGGGGAAACGGAAGGGGATATATGGTCGATTAGTTCGGGAAAACGGCTTTCAATTAACTTAATCCAGACAGGACAGCAGCAACTGGTAAGCATAAAATCTGTTTCCGTCTGGACGAAGTGGTCGTATTCGAAGGCTTCTTTCATCGTAATCAAGTCAGCATACAGAGCCGTTTCGACCATGTCGGTAAAACCTAGTTTTAACAGCGCGGAGCGCAGCTTACCCGGGGTAACATTTGGGCCAAACTGGCCGGCAAAAGCGGGAGCGACGGATGCATAAACGGGGTGGGAACGCTGTCGCAGGATTTCGATAAGCGGTACGAACTGCGACTTGTGGGCCAGAGCGCCAAAGTCGCAAACATCGACGCAGTGGCCGTCCCCGATGCATTTTTCGTAGTTGATGCGCAAGCGGCCAAGTTCGTCACGGGTAATGGCCGCGACCGGACAGGCCTTTTCGCAGGCACGGTCGCCTTCCGGGCAAGAGCGGCAGGCATCCGGGTTGGCGACAACCACCGGTTCGCTGCCCATGCCCATCAGGGCTAGTTCGTCGTCTTCCGTTAGTACGGCAGCGTCGTTATGGGGGTCAAGACCCATGGCAATTCGGATTTGGTTGGCCACCTGCCGCTGGGTTGCTTTGTCCTGGAATTCCTGCATGACAAGCCGGCAAATTTCTTCGCGTTGTTCAAACAGCTTGCCTTCCCAGGCTGCTTTCGCTACTTGGTAAAGAATGCGTGGTCTAATGTTCAAAGGTTTGGGCTGTTCTGCCATGTTTGCACCTCGTTTATAGTCAAATTTAAATTTAATGTTTGATAAGCTGACCATTTTTTCCTGTTGCGAAATTTGTCGTTTTTTGTTATCGTTATGTTGTTTTAGCAAGTGAAAGGAGGGTGGCGGGTGAGAAAGGGACAAGCAGCATCCCTGAAAAAAAATTTGGGCCTTGTTCCGGCCATAGCCCTGGTCGTTGGCATGGTCATTGGTTCGGGTATTTTCATGAAGCCTGGCAAAGTTATCGCCGCGGCCGGCGATTCGACCATGGGCTTGGTCGCTTGGTTGCTCGGCGGGGTAATTACCATGGCGGCAGGGTTAACGATTGCCGAGTTAGGGGCTCAAATCCCCAAAACAGGCGGGCTTTACGCATATTTGAATGAGGTGTATGGCAGGTTTTGGGGTTATTTGTTTGGTTGGGTACAGACACTCATTTACGGACCGGCTACATCGGCCGCTCTGGGGCTGTATTTTGCCGCACTGTTTATTCCTTTTTTCGGGTTAACGGAGCAATGGCGAGTGCCAACGGCAATTGTCACCGTCCTATTTCTCAGTGCTGTTAATGCCTTTGGTTCAAAATATGGAGGCTGGGTTCAATCTTTGTCGACGGTTGCCAAACTGGCACCGATTATGCTCATTGCCGTGGTCGGCCTTTGGAAAGGCGATGGACAAGTACTGGGGATGCAAAGTGGGCTGGCGGAGTCGGCGGGTATGGGCGCGGCTATTTTGGCGACGCTATGGGCCTATGACGGTTGGATTGGCGTCGGTTATATAGCCGGCGAAATGAAAGATCCTGCCAAGCAACTGCCGCGGGCGATTATTATCGGCTTAGGCATTGTTATGCTGGTCTACCTGTTTGTCAATCTGGCTATGCTCTATGTATTGCCGGCGGCGCAGATCGTAGCTCTTGGCAATCAAGCGGCCGGCGCAATAGCCGGACGGCTATTCGGTGAAATTGGCGGCAGACTTGTAAATATCGGCATTTTGATATCCGTTTTCGGTGCTCTTAACGGTTATATTCTTACCAGTGCCCGTGTCCCTTATGCCATGGCTTTACAGGGGCAGCTCCCCGGTTCGGGGTGGCTGGCACGGCTTCATGAGCGCTCAGGCACGCCCGTTAATGCTACTATACAACAGCTTTTTCTAACTGTCTTACTGATGATGTTGGGGGATCCTGACCGGCTTACTGACATCTCCATGTTCATTATAGAAGTCTTTTATATCATGGGTTTTATGGCTGTATTCCGGTTGCGCCGCAGCTCGCCGCTGCGGCAGCGTCCCTACAGTGTCCCCTTGTATCCCGTTATTCCTGGGGTAGCAGTCGCCGGTGCAGCTTATATCGTTATCAGCACAATACTAACCAATCCTATAGATACCCTCTACGCGCTGGGATTAACGCTAGCCGGCGTTCCTTTGTTCTGGCTTCTCAATAAGGGAGAAAAAGCGCCACAGCCGCTGTCGCAAACAGAGTGAACAAAACCGGAATTTTTCAGCTTATCTGGAATATTTGCCCGCGAAGCAAGGTCTTGTCCGTAATGTCGTCGTAATAAAAAATCCTGTGTCTTTTGCGACACAGGATTTTTTTTGATATCAGAAAGTATAAGTTTTTAATCGCAAAGTTCGTGAAGAGCGCGAAGCTCTGCAAAGGCTTTTTCTTTTTTGGCGCGACATGCGTCGCACCCGGTATACCCTTTGCAGCCTTAGCGTCCTTTACGGTTTTTTAAAAAAGGCGCGCTAGTGCTTTTGTTTTTTACAGTATTCCTGTCAGCGTGTGGAAGAGGATGACCAGAAATACCATTGAGGTTTTTATTACCGTCATTGCAAAGATATCGCCGTAGGAATCTTTGTGAGTGAGACCGCAAACGGCCAGCAGAGTGATAACCGCGCCATTGTGAGGCAGGGTGTCCATACCGCCGGAAGCCATGGAGGCAACACGGTGGAGGATTTCCGGCGACATCCCGATAGAGTTGGCCCAGGCCAGCCAGTCTTTGGCCATTAGGTCCAGGGCTATAGACATACCGCCGGAGGCGGAACCGGTAATACCGGCAAGGACGTTTACGGTAACCGCTTCGGAAACCAGCGGTGAACCGCCGATTTTAATACTCATGAGTGCAGACGATATTGATTTAAAACCAGGTAGCGAAGCAATTACGTTGCCGTAACCGACCTCAGAGGCGGTGTTCATAATTGCCAGCAGTGAACCAATGGCACCGGCATTGAGGGCTTTGGCCAGACCGCCTTGGGGCAGACGGTTGACGCCCAGGACGATTGCCAGCAGAATGCCGCAGACCAGGGCGATAATAAGCGACCAAATACTGATGACATTTTTAACCGCCGGGGCGACAAGCGGCAGTTTCATTGCCTGGAACGGAGCGAGCAGGGAAGGATCCCAAGTGAAAACACGGGTCATGATAAAATTGACTACTAATACAGTTAACAGGGGCAAAACAGCGACATACCAAGCCGGCAGATTCATGTCGTCCCGCTGCTCTGGTTCATTGACTGTATGGTTGCCGTATCCCTCACCGGCAGCTTGGGCTGCTTTGCGGCGGCGCTCCAGCCACATCATACCCAGGATAAAGATGGCCGTGCCGCCCAGAAGACCGCTTATCGGGGCGGCGTAAATATTGGTTCCGAAGAAATTAGTGGGAATAATGTTTTGGATTTGGGGAGTGCCCGGAAAAGAATCCATAGTGAAAGTAAAGGCGCCAAGCGCGATAGAACCAGGAATTAAGCGCTTGGGAATGTCTGCCTCCCGAAAGAGGGCGGCGGCAAACGGATAAACAGCAAACACAACGACGAACAGGCTTACGCCGCCGTAGGTCAAAACCGCTCCGGAGAGGACGACAGCGAGAATGGCCCGCTCTTTGCCTAGGCCTTTGATAATGGCATGGGCCACGCTTTTGGCTAAGCCGGTGTCTTCCATCACCTTGCCGAAAACGGCTCCGAGCATGAATACGGGGAAGAAAGATTTAATATAGGTTACCGCTTTGCCCATGAAAAGCTCCGTATAGGCGGGCATTAAAGGAAGGCCTGACATGGTTGCAGCTAGCAGTGCAAACACCGGGGCAAACAGAATTACGGAAAAACCGCGATAGGCAAAAAACATTAATAAAAACAAACTCAGAATAATCCCAATTACTTCCATGATAGTTCACATTACCTCCTGACTGTTGCCGTTTTTAGGCTTGCTTAATAGTACATTTGGTTTGTTCCCGAATAGAACAACCTTATCCAGGGATATTTGGTTAGGCTTGTCCTGTTTTCACGTGCACCTCCTTTTCGGCAAATTGCGGCATTAAATGACAACATGCAATTTTAATGCCAAAATGGAATTTACCTAAAATTATTAATATGTCATTATGTTCAGCATTTAACAAACGAGTAATCGACCAACAAAATGTCTATATAAACAGACAAATTGCGTACACAAAAATGTACACATGAATATCGTTGTATTTTTGGATGGAGAAACCACTGGCATTTTGCAAGATAACGCTAGTGTAGTCAGTATCGAATGCATTTTTAGTGTCATTCCGCTTTTAGTTTCGGTTAGCGGGTACTCGTAAAATACAGAATTTTATTCGGTTTTTCGTGTGTTCAACAATTGGGTCATACAAAACGAAATTAACTGTCCAAAATCAAGGTCATATGGCGAAGGGTTTCCGGCCTGTTATTGTTATTTTTTGATTTTTATATTTGGCATAATTTTTGCATGTTGTAATACGAACGAAATTTATTTTTAATACTTGGGGAGTGTGTTATAGTGGCAAAAATTATAACTACAGCTGAGGCAGCTAGCCTGATCAAAGACGGCGCAACCGTTGCCACCGGAGGTTTTGTTGGTAACGGACATCCTGAAGCGTTGACCGCCGCCCTGGAAGAACGTTTTTTAAAGGAAGGTGCGCCGCGTAATCTCACCCTTATCTATTGTGCCGGACAGGGTGACGGTAAAGACCGCGGTTTAAACCATTTCGGATATGAAGGTATGGTAAAACGGGTTGTCGGTGGCCACTGGAATTTGGCGCCTAAGCTGGGGAAACTTGCTGTTGAAAATAAAATTGAAGCTTACAATTTCCCGCAAGGCACGCTGACTCACTGGTTTCGCAATGTTGCTGGCCGCAAGCCAGGCGTTATTACTAAGGTAGGTCTCAACACTTTTGTCGACCCGCGGGTTGAAGGCGGTAAAATTAACGGCATAACGAAAGAAGACCTGGTCGAGGTCATTGAGCTTGGCGGTGAAGAATGGTTATGGTATAAGCCTTTTCCGGTTGATGTAGCGTTAATAAGGGGGACCAGCGCCGACGAGAAGGGTAACATTACCATAGAGCATGAAGCCGTCTCCCTGGAAATCCTGCCGATAGCACAAGCGGCCAAAAATTCCGGCGGCGTTGTCATTGTGCAGGTCGAGCGCGTTGTTGCCAACGGTAGCCTGAAACCCATGCAAGTCAAAATTCCGGGGATTATCGTCGACTATATCGTGATTGCCGAAAATGTCTCTCAGCATATGCAAACATATGCCGAACAGTATAATCCCGCTTACTCCGGTGAGATCCGCGTTCCACTGTCGGCTATTCCGCCCATGCCGCTGGATGAGCGCAAGGTTATTGCCCGTCGTGCCGCTATGGAACTTATTCCGAATGCCATAGTTAATCTCGGGATTGGTGTACCGGAAGGTGTTGCAATGGTGGCCAATGAGGAAGGTATTGGCGATACCATGACGCTTACCGTCGAGGCTGGTCCCGTCGGCGGCGTGCCGGCAGGGGGGCTGAGCTTTGGCGCGGCGATAAACGCGGAAGCCATTCTCGATCAACCTTATCAGTTTGACTTTTACGACGGCGGCGGTCTTGATCTGGCGTTTCTTGGCTTGGCGGAAACCGACCAGTATGGTAACATTAATGTGAGCAAGTTTAAGGGGCGTGTAGCCGGCTGCGGCGGCTTCATCAACATTACCCAGAACGCCAAGCGGGTAGTCTTCTGTGGGACTTTTACGGCGGGCGGCCTGCAAGTCAAGATTGCCGACGGAAAGCTTGAGATTGTTAATGAAGGCAAAGCCAAGAAGTTCCTTAAACACGTTGAGCAGATTACTTTTAGCGGCGCTTACGCCCAGAAAGTTAAGCAACCCGTTATGTATATAACTGAGCGGGCGGTATTCAAATTAACGCCGGAAGGGATGATGCTGACCGAAATTGCGCCGGGCGTCGATTTGGAGAAAGATATTCTGGCTCAAATGGAATTCAAACCTATCATTTCACCGGATTTGAAACTGATGGATGAGCGTATTTTCCTGGAAAAACCAATGGGCCTGAAATTTTAGCTGAAAAGAGTAAGCCCGGTGGGGCTACCGGATGGGGCATGGGAAACTAATCGACTCCATGATTCATGATGGTTTGTGGTGTGCTTTCAATGACTATCATATGGGAATAACGGCCGAAAACGTAGTGGAAAAATATGGTGTTACTCGGGAAGAACAGGACCAACTGGCTTTCGAATCCCAGGACAAAGCAATTAAAGCTATCGAAAGCGGCGCCTTTAAAAAAGAAATAGTGCCTGTCGTTATTAAAGATAAAAAAGGCGACAAGATCTTTGATACCGACGAATATCCCAGAGCGGGCACTACGGTCGAAAAGCTGTGCGCGTTAAAACCGGCGTTTAAAAAAGACGGTACGGTCACGGCCGGCAATGCTTCGGGCATAAACGACGGCGCTGCGGCTTTGGTGGTAATGTCGGCCGACAAAGCCAAGGAGCTTGGCATAAAGCCAATGGCCCGCATCCGTTCTTACGCGTCGGCCGGCGTCGACCCCAGCATCATGGGGATGGGCCCGGTGCCGGCGACGCGCAAAGCCCTCGCCAAAGCGGGACTGGTTATGGATGACATTGACCTGATTGAAGCCAATGAAGCCTTTGCCGCCCAGTTTTTGGCCGTGGGCAAGGAACTTGGCTTTGCTAAAGAAAAAGTTAACGTCCATGGCGGCGCCATTGCCTTGGGGCACCCGATTGGCGCCAGTGGCGCCCG